>NZ_JBFRFI010000004.1:0-275879 GCF_052114745.1 Brevundimonas sp. 2YAF1
CACGGAACCGACCTGTCCCTCCACAGCCAGGCCCAGCTCAGCGCCATCGCACGCCAGCTCAACGAACGGCCAAGAAAGACCTTGCTCTATCGGACGCCAGCGGAGACCTTCGCTGCGTGTGTTGCAGCGATCAGTTGAGCCCACCACCCATTGCGGACATTGGGGATATTAGACGTTATGACTGTGCGCGGCGTCTCGCGCGCCGACGCACGACGCATGAGGAAATTCAATGCTGACGATCGTCATGGCCTTGGCCGCCCAAGCGACGGTCGTGCCCGACCTGCCCTGGACCTACGTCCCTGCCGAAGCGGCCGGACAGGTTCCGTGCCCAGTCGCCATCTCGGCGCCAGCTCATACAGAGAGATTTCCGAATAGGCTGCTTGTTGGCGCATGGATGCTGCGCACCGAGAGAGGAACGCTTAGTTGCCGTTTCCACCAGACAGAGGCCGGGCATTGCAATTTCGGCAGCCCCGGACACCTTGTTGTCGAGCAAGGTGACGCGACAACAATTCACGATATCCCGAATGGCTCTGCTGTTGAGTTGGAGATCCGAGATGGCCGCTACGCCTGCCGTATTGGGAGGCGGATCAGGACGCACGGCGATACCATCGTTCCTAATCGCGAGCGATGACACCATCCCCGATGCAACACGACAACGGAAGCCCTCTATGGGCCGCGCCCGAACCGCGATGGTCCGGCAATCTGCGCGTGGCGTTCCTGGTCGCCGCCAGCCTCACCGCCTTGGTCATTATAGCGGAGAGCGGGCAACGATCAGTTGAGCTCGCCCCCCATTGCGGACAAATCTCACCGCAAGAAATGCCGTCTTGAAGGTTCACATCGGGTCGGCGGGCCGCTAGACCATGTCGCCAAACTGAAACACGCCCGCGACTTCCAGAGGAACGCCCGCGCCGGCATGACCATGGTCAACCTGGCCACCGCCGGGGTGGACTACCACGTGCCCTTCGGCGGCTCGAAGAAGTCCTCCTACGGCCCCCGCGAACAGGGCTTCGCCGCGGTGGAGTTCTACACCCAGATCAAGACCAGCTACTCGGCGGGTTAGGAGCCAGACCAGGCTCGCCCTCCCTGGTCCTGCCGCCGTGGCTCAGGGCCGCACACCTGACGTCATCAGGGTCTGATCGGAGCAAAGTCCTCGTCGAACAGACAGGCCGTCTTGTAACGGGATCGCGCGGTTTCGCAGAGCGCCGCCACGGAGCGGGCGTCCGGTTTAACGCCCTGGTCCAGCCACACCATCAGGGCTTCAAAGACGGCCACGTATTCCGGCGCGCTCAGGGCGCTGTGCTCGGCCTCGTCGGTGAAGGTCTGGACCAGCAGTTCAGAGCGCCCAGCGGCGGCGACGCGCTCGCGATAGACCGCCTCATGCCAGACGAAGGCGGTGGGGTCGTACTTGCCGTGAATGGTCACGGTCGGCGCCACGATCAGGCCCGACAGGTCGGCGTCGTAGGCCAGACGCGCCACGGCCATTGGGTCGGCGGCGAACCGCTGCACCCCGGCGTTCAGGGCCGCGTCGTCGTGCGAACCGGCATAGACGGTGTCGACATTGGAGAAGGGGTTCAGCCCGTCCAGCCGACGCTGCACCAGATCCTGAAACAGGAAGGTGCCCCAGGCGAGATGGGCGACCAGTTGGTCCTCCTGAACGCCGACCACGTTGAGAATATCGGCCAGCCGCTGCTTCTGTTCGGGCGAACGCTCGGCCTCGGGCAGACCGACGCCGGTGCAGGTCTTGACCCGCTCGGCCAACTGGGCGCGGTTCATGCGAACGCCCTCGGGCAGGCCCTGCCAGATCGGATACTGGGCCTCGTCGGGCTTCGGATGGTTCTGGCAATAGTACTGATAGACGGCGCGCAGATCGGCGCGGAACCTGTAGGCCTCGGTCCCGCCGGCCAGGACCCCATTGGTCAGGACGACGCCGTCCCAGACCACCTGGCCCTCGGCGTCGCGGGCGTAGAGCTCGGCGGCCTTGGCGGCGACGTTGCCGCCCCAGGACTGACCGTGCAGCAGGGTGCGGCGCGGCCGCCCGAACGCGTCCCAGAAGATCTGGCGCAGGTCGTCAGTGTCCTCGGCCGCCATGCGTGCGCCGTAGCCGCCGCGCCGGTAGGTCGAGCCGGCCCAGGCGAAGCCCTCCTTCACCGTCATCGAGAACCGGTTGAGGTCCTCCAGCGGATCGTCCTGCTTGGGCTCGCCGGTGCGCGGACCGCCGTGGGCGTGGACGATCAGCGCGCCGTTCCAGTTCTCTGGCACGGCGATCCAGTAGTAGCCGCCCTTGGCCGCCCGTCCCGACCAGCAGTGCGCCCGCTGTGGAAGGGTGTCGGGACAGACGGCCTGGGCAGGGGACGGCGACGACGGCGCGGGCGCGGTCTGGGCCAGCGCCGAAGCCGGAGCGAATACGCACGCCGCCCCGAGCAAGGCCGGCCATTTCAATCCGCGTCGCATCGTCATCGCCATCCCCGTCTCTTGCGTCAGAACGTCTTGGAGACGTTGACGTACCAGTAGCGGCCGTAGGGCTGATGCACCGTGCCGCGATAGCCGCCGTCAGCCAGCGAAGGCCCCTCGTCGGTCAGGTCGCGCACGCCAACGCGGAGCGTGGTGTCGACCGCGTCGAAGTCGTACTGGCCATAGGCGTTGGCGACCATCTGCGAGCCAACGATCCAGGGCGTGCCCGTGCTGCTGAGCAGGCTGCTCTGTTCGATCTCACTGACATATTGAGTCGACAGACCGGCGCGCCAGGGTCCCTTGTTCCAGGTGAGGTTGGCCGAGACCTTCCACTCCGGGCGGCCGTTCTGGGCGATCAGCTGGGTCGAGTCGGGCAGCGGCGTCAGCGGATCGATGATCCCCTGTTTGCGAGCCTCATATAGGCTGTCGACGATGTCGCCGGGCGCGCGCGAGAACTGGAGCATCTTGGTCGCGTTCAGGCGGAAGTTGAATGACCCCAGGGCGGTGCGGCGCTTGCGCCAGTTGAAGCTCAGGTCCAGCCCCTCGACCGTTTGCGGCAGCAGGTTGATGAACTGATCGCTGACCGACAGCGCCTGGCCGACCGGCGTCAGGCCCGTGCCGTCGAACAGGGCCTCATCGTCGGCGTTCGCTGCAGCGCGAACGACCAGAGGATTGGTCCCGCCCTGCACGCGGTTCATGTATTCGACAGCCAGCGCCGACTGGGCGCCCAGCAGGCCGACGATGTCGGTCTGCTCGATCTTCCAGCGGTCGACGGTGAAGGTGAAGTCGCCCCACTCCACCGGGACGAAGCGCGGCTGGAACACCAGGCCGTAGGACTGGTTGGTGCTCTCTTCCGGCTTGAGGTCCGGGTTGCCGGCGATCAGCAGGGAGACGCTGGCCGTGCGGGCGCACTGGCTCATGTTCTTGATCGTGCCGCGACGGATGTCGGCCTCGCAGCGGATGAAGTCCGGGGCGCTGGCCAGACGCGCATACTGGGAGGCGTTCACCTGCTCCAGGTTCGGCGCGCGGAAGCCCTGGGAATAGGAGGCGCGCACCCGCAGGCCATCGACGATGTCCCAGGCGACGGCGACCTTGGGCTTGGCCACGTCGCCGAAGTCCGAATAGTGCTCGTAGCGACCCGCAAGCTGCATATCCAGGCTGTGAACCAGCGGGATGTTCATCTCGGGCGAGACCAGCGGCAGGGCGAACTCGATGAAGGCCCCCGCCACGTCGCGCGAGCCCTTGGTGTCCGGGTTCGGGCTGACCGCCGAGACGTTCGACAGGTTCTTCTCGCCCGACACCATGTCGGTGAAGGTGAAGGTGCCGTCCAGGTTGGCGTCACGGTCGTCGCGCTGCGTCTCGCGGCGGATTTCCGCGCCCAGGGCGATGCCGACAGGGCCGCCTGGCAGGTTGAACAGATCGCCGCGCGACAGCTTGAAATCGGCCATGCTCAGGGTCGTGCGCGACACCCGTTTCATGTCGAACAAGATGGCGTCGGTCGCCGCCTTGGACGACGGCGTGCAGTCGCCCCAGCTGGGCGTGTCCACGCAACCGCCGCTGAAGGGATTGTAGGCGTCAGGCGTCGACAGGGCCATCTGCTGCTGCAGCTTGGTCATGTTGATGTTGGGCGAGATGTCCTCGGCCTCGGCCTCGGAATAGACCAGAGCTGTCTCCCAGTCGAAGCCGCGCCATTCGCCGCGCAGGCCGCCCAACAGGCGGGCCTGGTAGTTGTTGACCTTCACCTCCTGGTAGCCCGTGTCCACGAAGCGGTAGTTGCCCAGATAGACCGGCAGGCCAGCCGCCGGAACATTGGTCAGGTTGGGCAGGCGGTTCGGGTTGACGCTCCCATCCGCGAAGGTGATCGGGCCAAAGGGGTTGTAGTAGTTGGAGGCGGGGATCCAGAGCTTGTTCAGGTTCACGACGGCCGGCTGAATCGCCCGGCTCTGGGCGGCGTAGTAGCCGACTTCACCGAAAGCCGTGATGCCGGACGGCAGATCGTAATGCCCCGTCAGGAACAGGTTGGCGCGCTCGACCGACGGACGCACCGAGGTGCCGTGCCGAGTGTCGAAGCGCATCTCGCGGTTGACGCCGGTGTAGGCGACCGTGCCGTTGGTGAGGCACAGGCCCGAGGGCACGGTCACGCCGGCGCCGCAGCCGAAGCTTTGCGGCTGGACGTGGAAGGCCCCCGCCGCCGTCGTCAGGATCACCCCGTTCGACGTCGGACGCAGGGCTGCGGTAGTGGCGGGAATGCTCAGCTGCGCCCAGGGCGAATGCGACGAACGACCATCCGGCACAGCCGAGGTCTCGTAGCCTGCGAAGCCCGAGAAGAAGGCGCGCAGGTCGTCGGAACGGGTGAAGTCCTGATCCGCCGCCATGAGCATGGTGCGGTCGGTGTAGTTCAGGAACAGCGAGACATTGCCCCGGTCGAAATTCTTGCCGGCGAAGAGGTTGGTCTCGAACTCGCGCAGGCCGGTGCTTTCGGCGCCGCCGTAGCGTGCCTCGAGCTTCAGCCCGTCAAAGTCGTTCTTGAGCACCGTATTGACCACGCCCGCCACGGCGTCGGCGCCGTAGATGGCGGCTGCGCCGTCCAGCAGGACCTCCAGACGCTGGAGACCCGACACGGGGATGGCGTTGGAGTTGTAGCTCAGGACCGGCACCGTGCCCGTGTCCGACGTACCCTGACTGGTGGGGTGTTGAACCATGCGGCGACCGTTCAGCAGCACCAGGGTGTTGCCGACGCCCAGCGAGCGCAGGTTGACCGAGTTCACGTCGCCGCGCGCCGAGTTCGAGGTCTGGGGGTTGTTGGCGCTGTCGAACAGCACGTCGCCCATCTGCGGGATGGTGCGCAGCAGTTCGTCGCCGCTGGAGGCGCCGGTCGCTGCGATCTCCTCGGCGTCCATGACGACGACCGGCAGAGCGGCGGTGGTGCTGGCGCCGCGGATCTGCGAGCCGACAACAACGATCTCGTCGACCGTGGTGGCGTCTTCATTCGACGGAGCGCGCGAAGGCGTAGACGCCTCCTGAGCCCAGGCCGTCCCGGCCAGGCCGAGCACCACGGTCGTGGCGGCGCTGGCGAACAGCGCCTGCTTCAGCTTGATCATTATGTTTACTCCCTTGTCGCCGTTTCCGGCGTTCCGTTTCTTGAGTTTCTGCGGTCAGTCTTCGACGACGGCCGTGTCGTCGCCGGGCCCTGCGGCCGGATCGGGCGCCGCGGCCAGGGGCGACGGGTCGCCGTTCAACGCGGCCTTCAAGGCGTCGCGATCCAGTTCGCCCTCCCAGCGGGCGACGACGATGGTCGCCACCGCATTGCCGATGAAGTTGGTCAGGGCCCGGCATTCGCTCATGAAGCGGTCGATGCCGAGGATCAGGGCCATGCCGGCGACAGGCACGGTGGGCACCACCGACAGCGTCGCCGCCAGGGTGATGAAGCCTGCGCCCGTGATCCCGGCCGCGCCCTTGGACGACAGCATGGCCACCAGCAGCAGCAGGATCTGGTCCTGCAGGCTGAGGTCGATATTCAGCGCCTGGGCGATGAACAGGGCCGCCATCGTCATATAGATGTTGGTGCCGTCCAGATTGAACGAATAGCCGGTCGGCACGACCAGACCGACGACCGACTTCGACGCGCCCGCCCGCTCCATCTTGGCGATCAGGCTCGGCAGGGCCGCTTCGGAGCTGGAGGTGCCCAGCACCAGCAGCAGTTCGTCCTTCAGGTAGCGGATCAGCTTCAGGATATTGAAGCCGTTGGCGATCGCCACTAGGCCCAGCACGCCGACGACGAAGATGATCGCCGTCAGATAGAAGGTGGCGATCAGGGCGAACAGGTTGGCGACCGAGGCGATGCCATAGGCGCCGATGGTGAAGGCGAAGGCCCCGAAGGCGCCGATGGGCGCGGCCTTCATCAGAATGGCGACCAGCTTGAAGAAGGCCGCGCTGACCGATTCCAGGAAGGTCAGCACCGGCTTGCCCAGATCGCCGATCAGGGCCAGGGCGATGCCGAACAGGATCGAGACGAACAGGACCTGCAGGATGTTGCCGGTCGAGAAGGCGCTGACGACCGTGTCCGGAATGATGCCAGTCAGGAAGCCGACGATAGTGGTCTCATGCGCGGCCTGGGCGTACTGCGACACCGCCCCCGCATCCAGGGTGGCGGGATCGATGTTCAGGCCGCGGCCCGGCTGCACCACATTGGCGACGATCAGGCCTACGATCAGGGCCAGCGTCGAGAAGACCAGGAAATAGCCGAACGCCTTGGCGGCCACCCGACCGACCCGGCCGATGTCGCGCATCCCGGCGATGCCCGTGACGATGGTCAGGAAGATCACCGGGGCGATGACCATCTTCACCAGTTTGATGAAGCCGTCGCCCAGCGGTTTCAGGTCCTTGCCGAAGTCAGGCCAGAAATGGCCGATGGCGCCGCCAAGCGCGATGGCGATCAGGACCTGAAAATACAGATGCCGATAGAAGGGGCGACGGACAGCCGTCGTCGGCGCGGACGCGATGGGGATCAAGTGATGCTCCTGACAGCGAGCGCGGCTCGCGACTTCCTCCGCGCGATCTGCGTCACGCTTGAAGCCCAGTTTGATCGACAGATCCTCGCCCTCCAACCCGACTCAAGAAAGGAGGCAACTATTTGATTTTAAATATATTATGTTAAATTCGTCGACCGATGCCAGGTCAAATGTGCCGAAAACCACCCATCTTTGTGGTGCATTTGTGCGAAATGTCGCACACATGAGAGATGACCGATCCGGCGCTCTCTTCCATTCCAACGCCACAGCTCAACAGCCGCCGAGCCTTGCTAGTCCTGTGTCTGACCTGGCTGCTGCTGGGTTCGCTTGGCGCCTACGGAGCGGGCGAGACAGCGCGCCGCAGCGCGCAGGCCGCGCTGGCGCGCCAGTCTGAAAGCGCCGCCGCGCTTCACGCCGCCGTCCTGCGCAGCGAGCTTGAGAAGTACCGGTCTCTTCCGCCGGCCATGGCGACCGACGCCGACGTCGCGCGCCTTCTGATGGCTCACACCGGATCAGACACAGCAGACCTGAATGACCGGCTGGAAGCCCTCGCGGATCAGACGCGGGCGTCCGCCATCTATGTCATCGACGCCGACGGCATAACCCGCGCGGCCAGCAACTGGCGCCAGCCGGTCAGCTTCGTGGGCGCCGACTACGGTTTCCGTCCCTACTTCATCAAGGCCATGCGCGACGGGGCCGCCGAGTTCTTCGCCCTGGGCACCGTCAGCGGAAAGCCCGGCATGTTCCTGGCGCGGCGGGTCTCGGATCGAAGCGGACGCGGCCTGGGCGTAGTGGTGGTCAAGGTCGAGTTCGACGCTCTTGAGGCTGAATGGCGCGCGTCGGGAGAGCCCGCCTATGTCACGGACCCCGGCGGCGTGATCCTGATCACCAGTGTTCCGGCCTGGCGTTTCCGCACCCTGCGCCCGCTGGACGCCGACAGCCGCAAGCTGACCCTAGCCGACCAGACGCTGGGCCACGGCGCCCTGACGCCGTTGGCCTTTCAAACCCCGCAGACCGGCCGGCCTCAGCTGATCAATGCGACGATAGATGGAACCCCCGGCCACTGGATGCACGCCTCGTCCAAGACCGCGACGCCCGGCTGGACCTTGCACCTGCTGACGTCCACCCGCGGGGCCATCAATGCGGCGGTCGCCAACGCCCGCGCCCTGGCTGCCCTGATCATCACCCTCTTCTTCGGCGTCGTGGCCGTTCTGCTGCGTCGTCGCCAGCAGGCCGCCGCGCGCCAGCGGGCGGCCGAAGCCGCCCGCCACGATCTGGAACGACGGATCGCCGAGCGCACCCGCGACCTCAGCGAGGCCAACGAGGCCCTGAACCGCCAGATCGAGGAACGGATGCGCGCCGAGGCCAGCCGCGAAGCCCTGCGGGACGAACTGGTGCAAGCCGGCAAGCTGGCGGCGCTGGGCCAGATCGCCGCCGGCGTGGCGCATGAGATCAACCAGCCCGTCGCCGCCATCCGTACCCAGGCCGAATCCGCCGCCGCCTACCTGGAACGAGATCAAGGTCCCAAGGCCGCCCGCGCCTTGGGTCGCATCGGCGACCTGACCGCGCGCATCGGCGCCATCACCCGGGAACTGCACGCCTTCTCCCGCAAGAGCGAGCCCGGCCTGACGGTCGTCTCCCTGACCGAAGCGATCGACGGCGCTCTTCTACTATTGGGCGGGCGGGTGCGTCAGGCCGGCGTCCGTCTGATCCGCAACAAGGGCGAAGACACTGTCGTCATGGCGGACCGCTTCAGGCTGGAGCAGGTCATCGTCAACCTGATCCAGAATGCAGTGGAAGCGCTGGAAGGCACGCCGAACGCCGCTATCACCCTGTCCATCCTGCGTCGGGGCGGCAAGGTGGAGCTGACCATCGCCGACAACGGCCCCGGCGTGTCCGAAGCGATCCGCGAACAGCTCTTCACGCCCTTCGTCACCAGCAAGGCGACCGGCCTGGGCCTCGGCCTCGTCATCAGTCGCGACATCGTCGCCGCTTTCAACGGCGAGCTGGATCTGCGCCCGAGCGAAAGCGGCGCCGCTTTCGTCGTCGCCCTGAGGAGCGCCTGATGGACTTTCCGCGCCTCGACGCCGTCGCTCTGGTCGAAGACGACGATGACTTCCGCACCGCTCTGATCGAACGGCTGGAACTCGAGAACCTGACCGTTCACGCCTTCCGATCCGCAGAGGCCGCCATGGCCGAAATCGATGCTGATTTTCCGGGCGTCGTCGTGACCGACCTGCGGATGCCCGGCATGGACGGACGACAACTGCTGACCCGGCTTCAGGCGCTGGATCCCGCCCTGCCCGTCATCCTGATCACGGGTCATGGCGACATCGCCGAAGCCGTCGCCGCGATGACCGCCGGCGCCTACGACTTCGTGGCCAAGCCCTTCGCTTTCGAGCGCCTGCACGAAAGCCTGAACCGGGCGCTGGAGAAGCGGTCGCTGGTCCTCGACAACCGACGCCTGACGGCCCTGTCGTCCGAGGCCGGGTTGGAGCTGCCGCTGCTGGGCGAGAGCCGCGCAATCCGGCGCTTGCGCGCCACCATCGCCCAGATCGCCGACGCCCGCATGGACGTCCTGATCGAGGGCGAGACGGGCGTGGGCAAGGAAGCCGTCGCGCGCGCCCTGCACTATGGCGGTCGACGCCGCCCCCAGCCCTTCGTCGCGGTGAACTGCGGCGCCCTGCCCGAGGGGCTGATCGAGAGCGAGTTGTTCGGCCATGAACTGGGGGCCTTCGCCGGGGCCATGCGCCGCCGCGTCGGCCACGTCGAGCGGGCGCACAACGGCTCGCTCTTTCTGGACGCCGTCGACAACATGCCCCTGTCGGTTCAGGTCAAGATGCTGCGCGTCCTCGAAGAGCGCGAAATCCACCCCATCGGCTCCGACGCGCCGCGTGTCGTGGATCTGCGTGTCCTGGCCTCATCGACCGGCGACCTGGGCGAAGCTGTCGCTCATGGACGCGTGCGCGAGGACCTCTATTACCGCCTTAACGCCGTGCGCCTGCGCATGCCGCCATTGAGAGAACGTCGCGAGGACATCCCCCTGCTCTTCGCCAACCTGCTTGCCCGCGCCCAGATCCGGGCCGACGGTCTGGTCCCGCCGATCACCGACGCTGTCCGGTCACGCCTGCTGGAATCCGCCTGGCCGGGCAATATCCGCGAACTGTCCCACTTCGCCCAACGCTTCGCCCTCGGCCTCGAAAGTCATGACGAAATGGTCGGCGATCCCGGCAGCGGGCTTGCCGAGCGCGTGGCCCACTTCGAGGGCCGCATCCTTCACGACACCCTTGAAGCCCTGGACGGCGATGTCGCGGAAGCGCTGCGCCAGCTGAAGATCCCCCGAAAAACCCTCTACGACAAGCTCAAGCGTCATGGTCTCAAGCCGGCGGATTTCCGTCGCTAGAGACCGTAGAAATGATGGTCGAAGAACATCACCATCTTCAATGACGGGTTTGCGCCCGCTCATGCTACGGTGTTCCAGGGACGTCTCGGCGCGTCTAAACACCCGAGGCTTGATTTCCAATCTGGACGTCGCGACGGGATCGGAAAGGGAAGCCTATGGCTCCCGCATTTCACGATACAGAAGTCGGCGCCGCCTTGGCCCTGGCGGTCATTTCGGTGTCCCGCGCGCCGCTGCTTCTCATGGACGAACAGTTCAACGTCGTCGCGGCCAGCGAGTCGTTCCTTCAGGAGTTCGGACTTCACAACGACGCCGTTCGAGGGCGCTCGATCTTCTCCCTTGGCGGCGGCGAATGGAATCTCCCTCGGCTGCGCTCGCTATTGGGCGCCGTGGGCTCGGGCAACGCTGAAGTCGCCGACTATCAGCTGGAGATGCCCGTTGAGGGCGCCGCCCCGCGTAGCCTGCGCCTCAACGCCGAGCGGCTGCCGTTCTCCGACGCCATGCCGGTGCGGCTGTTGCTGACCATCGTGGACGTCACCGCATCCAACGCGGCCCAAAGGAAGATGGACGATCTGGTCAGGCAGAAAGAGATCCTGCTCCAGGAGGTTCAGCACCGTGTCGCCAACAGCCTCCAGATCATCGCCAGCGTCCTGCTTCAGTCCGCCCGAAAAGTAGACTCGGTCGAGAGCCGCGCTCATCTGACGGAGGCTCACAATCGCGTATTGTCCGTGGCCGAGGTCCAGCGTCAGCTTTCCCTGACCCAGGCGGGGGATGTGGCCCTCAAACCCTATCTGACACAGCTGTGTCGCAGCATCGGCGCGTCCATGATCGCCGACCATGAGCAGTTGCGGATCGAGGTGAGCGGCGACGGCAGCGCCGTGGACGCCGAGGTCTCGGTCAGCATCGGCCTCATCGTCACCGAGCTGGTGATCAACGCCTTGAAGCACGCTTTTCCCAAGGGGCGGAAGGGTCTCGTGAGCGTTGACTATCAGTCGCGAGCCGAGGGCTGGGATCTGACGATTTCGGATGACGGCGTCGGCATGCCGAAGAGCCCGGGCGCGTCGGACCCGGGTTTGGGAACGGCCATCGTGAAGGCCTTGGCCAATCAACTCGGGGCGTCGATCACCGTGAAGGACCTCGCGCCCGGCACGAGCGTCTCTGTCCGGCATCGTAAAACTGAAAGCGAACCGGCGCTGTTGCGAGCCATCTAGGCGCTGTTTGCCAGCCCCCTACCGACTGCTCCGCCCCTCAGATCGATACCCTCGGCGCAGGTCACCAATGCGCCAGAACTGGTCATGACTACTCAGCCGGATGAGCGGCGCTGGTCCTCGGCTTTCACAGCTTGCTCGGGACGCTGGATGCCTGGATTGAAGGGCTGCAGGGCCGCCTCGGCCAGGATCATTAGGCCGCCTGAAGTCGATGGGGCCGATTCTTGGCCGGACGACCTCGAAGGTCGCGCAGGTCAGAATACTGTCTTCGAGAAGGACCTTGGCTCCATCTGTTTGGAACGGATGCGCTCCCTCCCCCCTTAACCATAGCCCCGGTTGACCAAACCAAAAGGCGTCTCCGGAAGCGACCGTGGCCGATCAAGGCGCGGCGATCTTTCCGCTGGGACGCCGGGCCGAGGCGCTTTCCGGCCGCCTCCAGCCAGGGATGGATGCATGCGGATCATATGCGACTTCGACGGCACCATCACCACGACCGACACGACCGACCAGATGCTCGAGGCTCTGGCCGACCCTGAGTGGCGGACGCTCGAAGCGCGCTGGGTGGCCGGAGACATCACGGCGGCCGAATGCATGCGACAGCAGATCGCGTTGCTCCCCGCCGACGACGGCGTTCTCGACGCCGTTCTGGATCAGGTTGACCTCGATCCCGGCTTTCCCGCCTTCATCGCCTTCTGCGCGGCCAACGCCCTGCCCGTTGGCGTCGTCAGCGACGGGGTCGACTACTTCATCCACCGGATCCTGGCCCGCCACGGCTTCGATCACCTGCCGCTAGTCGCCAACGGCCTGACAGGCCGCAAGCTGAAGCAACCCTGGCGACGTGAGGGATGCGCGGCGGGATCAGGCGTCTGCAAATGCGCCGCCGTCGCCGCGTCCGCGCCATCGGCGAAGACCCGGTTGGTTTTCATCGGCGATGGCCGCTCGGACTACTGCGTCTCGACCCGCGCCGACATCCTGTTCGCAAAGGGCCAACTCGCGGAATACGCGACCGAACGCGGTTGGACCTTTATCGCCTTCGACACGTTCCACGACGTGACCGCCACACTGAGCGGCCTGCTGGCCCAGCCCCGCGTTAGGGCCGACGCTTGATCCAGGAGCTTTGCATGTACGACGCCATGCCTGCCGACGAGATCGAGTTGCGTCGCCTTGAGGCGGAATACTGCTCCTGGGGAGACACCGTCCACTATCTGCCCGAGCCGAAGTTCTTCGAGTCCTGCGAAGGCTCCTTCATGTACGACGCCGAGGGGGGCGCGTATCTGGACCTGCAGATGTGGTACTCGGCGGTCAACTTCGGTTATCGCAACCCGCGCCTGAACGCCGCCGCTCACCGACAGCTCGACCGGCTGCCGCAGGTCGCCTCGCAGTACCTGCACCGCGAGAAGATCGAACTGGCGGCGATGATCGCCCAGGGCGCCGAGGCCCGGTTCGGGACCAAGGGCCGCGTCCATTTCAATGTCGGCGGCGCCCAGGCGATCGACGACTCCCTGAAGCTGGTGCGCAACGCCTGCGGCGGCAGGAGCCTGATGTTCGCGTTCGAGGGCGGCTATCACGGCCGCACCCTGGGCGCGTCGGCGATCACCTCGTCCTACCGCTATCGCCGCCGCTTCGGGCATTTCGGCGATCGGGCGCAGTTCATCGAGTTTCCGTACCACTTCCGGGGCCCCAAGGGGATGAGCAAGGAAGAGTATGGCCTTGAATGCGTAAAGAAATTCGCGCGTCTGTTCGAGACCGAATACAACGGCGTGCTCGACACCAAGACCGGCCAGGCGGAGTTCGCAGCCTTCTATGTCGAGCCGATCCAGGGCACCGGCGGTTATGTCGTACCCCCGCGCAACTTCTTCGTCGAGCTGAAGAAGGTCCTCGACCGCTACGGCATTCTGCTGGTGGTCGACGAGGTCCAGATGGGCTTCTATCGGACCGGAAAACTGTGGTCCATCGAGCACTTCGGCGTCCAACCGGATGTGCTGGTGTTCGGCAAGGCCCTGACCAACGGGCTCAATCCGCTGTCGGGGCTGTGGGCGCGCGAAGCGCTGATCAGCCCGGAGATCTTTCCGCCCGGCTCCACCCATTCGACCTTCAACGCCAATCCGATGGGAACCGCCGTGGGCCTGGAGGCCATGCGGATGATGGCCGAGGACGACTATGAGACCAAGGTCGCCGAGAAAGGCGCCTACTTCCTGGAGGGGCTCCAGGCGCTGCAACGCCGCTGGCCCCAGATCGGCGACGTCGATGGCCTGGGCCTGGCGCTGCGGGCCGAGATCTGCGAGGCGGATGGCTTCACGCCCAGCAAAGCCCTGCTCGACCGCATGGCCGAAGAGGGCATGAGGGGCGATCTGGAGGTCGATGGAAAGCGCTACGGCCTGATCCTGGATATCGGCGGCTACTACAAGAACGTCATCACCCTGGCGCCGTCGCTGGAGATCAGCCGCGAGGAGATCGATCTCGCCCTGAAACTGCTCGACGCGCTGCTGCGCCGCTGCGTCGAGCCGTGAGAGGGCGATGCGCGGGCGCGCTGTTGCATCTGGACGAGGCGCTCAGGCCCCAGCAGGCCCTGCGGCGCGAGGTTCTGGACCAGCGGGGATCAGACCTCGACTATCGGGATTTGGGCCCAGCCCTGCGCCTGTGGAGCCGGCCAGAGCCGCTGGACCGCCTGCGCCAACGCCTGAGCCGCGACCTGCCAACGAGCCTTGGTCCCGTGGCCGTTTTCGCCGGCTCCGGCGATTTTCATCATGTCACGCCTATCCTGCTGGCCCGCGCCGTCGAGACCGCCGACGACGGCCTGGTCACGCTGGTGCATTTCGACAACCACCCGGACTGGGTCAAGTTCGGGCCGGGCCTGCACTGCGGTTCCTGGGTGGGCCGCGCAGCCCGCATGCCGGGCGTGGCCAAGGTGGTGACGATCGGCGTCTGCAGCATCGACATCGACCGCCCTCGCGCCGCCGAAGCCGACCTTGACCTGCTCGTTGAGGATCGCCTGGAACTCTATCCCTACGTGGCCCCGCGCGGCGCGGAGACCCTGAAGCTCTGCGGTCGCGAATGGCCGAGCATCCTGTCGATGGGCGAAGAGGACTTCACCCGCTTCATGGCCGGCCGCATCGCGACCGAGGCCATCTACATCACGATCGACAAGGACGTGCTGCGCGCCGACGAAGCCGCCACGAACTGGGATCAGGGTTGCACCAGCGTCGCCTTCCTTCGCCAGATGCTCCGGGGTTTGGCGGAGCATCATCGCATCATCGGCGCGGACGTGGTCGGCGACTGGTCCAAGCCGGTCTTTGGCGGCGGCGCGCTGGCGAGCCTGCTCAAGCGGGGCGAGGCGCTGATGGACCAGCCCTGGCGGGCGCCGCCTCCCGCGGTCCAGGCCCTCAACGAACCGGTCAACCTCGAACTCCTCGACCTGTTCGCGGAAATGGGTCGATGATCGAGCACCCGCTCACGCCCCTGGTTCTGGCCCTGCTCGGCTTCTGCATCGTGACCGAGGTCGGCCGCGAACTCAGCTTCAAGGGGGCCGCCAACGGCGCCGAGCAGGCGCCGCGCTATGTCATCGGCCTCTCGCTGCATCCGCTGTTGTGGCTGGGGCTGGTGTTCTGGGCGGTGGAGGTGGTCGCGTGGGTGCTGGTGCTGGAGAAGGCGCCGCTGACCATCGCCTACCCGATCATGACCCTGACCTACGCCGCCGTGCCCCTGGCCGGCGCCATGATCCTGCATGAGCCCCTGACCCGCAAACAGATGGCCGGCGCCGGATTGGTCGCCTTGGGCGTTATCTGTGTCGGCCTGTCGGGCCTCGGGTGAAAGGAGCCTCAGCCATGGTCACGCCGGACTTCCGATTGCCCCGCAAGACCAAGGGGCTCTTCGCCTTGACCAACTGGGATGCGGTTCCTGTCGCGGCGGCGATCGCCCACCTCGCCTTCGTCGTCTGGATAGTCGCCGGCTTCGATCAGCGTCCCTGGTGGGAAAACCTGGTGTGCGGAGGGCTCTACGCGCTGGCGATCAGCTGGAACATCAACAGCGTCTCGCACAACTTCCTGCATACGCCCTACTTCCGCTGGAAGCCGCTGAACTACGCCTTCTCGTTGCTGGAGTCTGTGGCCATCGGCTTCTCTCAGGTCTTCTACACCTGGGTTCACCTACGCCACCACGAAGGCAACAGCGACCGGCCGGGCCCCGACGGGACCACCCGAGACTGGCTGTCGATCTACCGTCACGGTCGCAATGGACAGCCCGAAAGCGTCTGGAGCTATGTCTTCCTCGGCTTCTTCCGAGATGGCGGCGAGCCGATCTACCAGGCCCTGAAAAAGCGCCGCCCATTCGACGCCGACTGGGGACGGCTGGAGATCGGGAGTTTCGCCCTGTTCGTCGTCGCCATGGCCTTGATCAGCTGGAAGGCGGTGCTGTTCCTCATCCCGTTCTACTATCTCGGCGAGTGCCTCTCGCAGCTCAACGGCTACTACGAGCACTTCAGGGGCGATCCGGATACGCCGTTGGCCTGGGGCGTTTCGACCTATGCGCGGCTCTACAATCTGACCTGGTTCAACAACGGCCACCACGCCGAGCATCACTATCGCCCCGCCGTTCACTGGACCCGGCTGCCCGCCCTGCATCGCGCGATCGCCGCCCAGCAACAGGCGGCCGGCGTCCACGTCATCGCCCCCCCGCACGCGCTGGGCTTCTTGGCGCAGAACAACCGCGAGCCAAATCGAGATGCAACCGGCGCGCCCGTGAAGGATCGCGGCTTCAAGCTCTCGGGGCCGGGTGAGAAAGGCGTCCTGCTGATCCACGGCATGAGCGGCGCCCCCGCCGAGATGAAGATGCTCGCCCGGCGGCTTAACCAGCGAGGCTTCGCGATCTCCGCGCCGCAGCTTGCGGGCCACGGCGCCGACCAGGCGACGCTGCTGAAGACGGACTGGCGCGATTGGCTGGAGACAGCCCGGACCGCCTATCTCGAACTGGCCGGCGAAGTCGATCAGGTCTTCGTGGCCGGAATCTGCGCGGGCGGCGCGCTGGGCCTGCGGCTCGCGGCCGACCATCCCGAGATTGCGGGCGTCGCCGTCTACTCGATGACCTTCGAGTACGACGGCTGGAACATGCCGAGGCTCATGGCCGCCGCGCCGATCATCCAACTGGTCGCGAACCTGCCCGGCATACGCCACATCAGCTTCGCCGAGCCGCCGCCCTTCGGCCTCAAGGACGAGCGGTTACGCGAATGGGCCATGCGCTCGCCGGACGCCTTCATCGAAGGCGCGCTCGACCGGATGCCGCTCGGCGCCCTCTACCAGCTCTATCGGCTGGGACGTCATGTCGAGACCATTGGCCGGCGGGTGGGCGCGCCCACCCTCATCCTGCATGCGCGCGAAGATGACATGAGCCATCCCCGCAATGCCTGGCGTCTGCGCGATGCGTTGGGCGGCCTGGTCGAGGTGCGCCTGCTCGAAGACAGCTATCACATGATCCACATAGATCAGGAACGGAAGCTGGTCGCCGACATGACGGCCACGTTCTTCGAGAGCGCGATCGTCGCCGAACAGCCGATCCTGGAGGCCGCCAATGCCTGACGCCAGGGTGGTCGCCTCGATCGCGGATATCGGCGCCGCGCGCTGGGATGCGCTCTTTCCGAACGCGCTGGAGCCCTACGACTATCTGGCGGCCGTCGAAGCCTCTGGCCTGGAAGGGTTTCGCTGGCGCTATGTCCTCGTGGAAGACGGGATGCGGCTTCTGGCGGTCGCGCCGGGCTTCCTGACCTCGTATGCCCTGGAGACGACGCTGACCGGCGCTGGCCGGCGGTTGGCTGACGGCGTCCGGCGGGTCCTGCCCCATGCGCTGACCCTTAATCTCGCCTGCCTCGGATCGCCCTGCACCGAGACGCTGTCGGTCGGCTACGCCCCCCAGCTGTCGGCTGCCGAACGCGCGCTGATGTTGCGCAGGCTGCTCGGCGCCTTTGAGACGGAAGCCCGTGAGGAAGGCTGCGGCCTGCTGGGCGTCAAGGATGTTCCCGAGCCTGACCGCCCGTTCTGGGACGGCGTCGCCGGGTCCGTCGGCTACCGCTCGATCCCCGGGTTGCCGGTCGCCCACCTGGATATCGACTTCCCCGATCTGGAGACCTACCTCGGCCGCCTCTCGCCCGGGACCCGCAAGGACATGCGCCGCAAGCTGCGCGCCCTCGATCATGTGCGGGTGGAGGTTCGCGCCAGCCTCGACGGCGTGCTGGACCGGGTGATGGACCTGTACCGTGAGACCCGCGCCCGGGCCGAGATGCAGTTCGAGGCCCTCACCCCGGCCTACTTCGTGGGGGTGATCAGGCAGATGCCGACGCGCGCCTTCTATGTCCTCTACTACGCGGGAGACGAGTTGCTGGCCGCCAACCTGCTGCTTCAGGACGGCGCGACCCTGCTCGACAAGTTCTTCTGCATGGACGCGGCCAGAGGGCGGGCCTTCAGCCTCTATTTCCTCAGCTGGTTCACCAATGTCCGGCTGTGCCTGGAACGTGGCCTCGTCCGGTATCAGAGCGGACAGGCGGCCTACGAGAACAAGCTCAGGCTGGGCAGCCGGCTGACGCCGACAACGATGTACTTCAGGCATCGCAACCCGATGCTGAACGGCGCCCTGCAACTGGTCGCGCCGCTATTCTCCACCGATCTCGCCGAGGCGCGGGCCTCATGAGCGTATGGAGCCGCGAGGCGGATCGACCGAGTTGGCGGCGTCGGGGGGCCATATGGGCCCTGTGGTGCGCCCTGCCGCTGCTGGCCCTTGGCTACCAGATCGCCGCCGAACAGACCGCCAGGGCCCTCAAGCACATCCCTTTCGGCCAGGCCTGGCTGGTGCAGGCCGCCGCCCTGCCCTGGGCGCGCCTGCTGCTGGGCCTGGAAATCGCCAGCTTCGTCGCCTGGATGGTGGTGCTGTCGGAAATGAAGCTCAGCGCCGCCTTTCCGTTGTCGGCCTTCAGCTACGTGCTGGTCATCATCGCCAGCTGGACCCTGTTCAACGAGCCCATCAGCCTCCTGCAGGTCGGCGGCGGCATGGCGATCCTGGGCGGGGTCTGGCTGATCGGCAGCGGCGAGGCCCGGCCGTGATCCGATCAAACTCACTGGCGCTGAAGACCTTGATCTACGACTGGCCAAGGTTCGCGCCGGCTGTCGTGGCGGTGGCCTTCTCGGGGCTTCTGGTGTTGCTCCAGGCGGCGTTGATCCTGGGCATCTTCTCGCTCTCCAGCGTCTATGTCACGCGGTCGGCGGCGGACCTGTGGGTCGGCTTCCCAGGCGTGCAGAGCCTCGATCTCGGACGGCCAATCGCGGGTCAGGCCGAGCCGTTCATCTGGATGAACCCCAATGTGCGCAGGGTCGAACCCTTCCTCTGGGGGTCCGGCGCATGGCGGACCCAGCGCAAGGGAGAGGTCAATGTCTACATCGTCGGCGTCGACACACAGCCGAACGCCATGGCGCTCTCCGATGTCCTGTCGCCGGACCTGCGCGCGCGCGTCGCGGAACCCGACGCCGTCCTGGTGGATCAGGGCGACCTGCGGAAGTTCGCCGCCAGGGTCGGCGACGTCGGCGAGATCAACGGCCATCGGGTCCGCATCGTCGGCAGCACCAAGGGGCTGCGCGGCCTGGGCGGCGTCAACGTCATCGCCTCGCTGTCCACCACGCGAACGCTCGATCCGTCCGCCGGCCCCGACAACCAGGTCGCCTACTTCCTCGCCAAGCTCGACAACCCCAGGGCCGGTCCGAACGTCGCTCGCGCACTCAATGTCGCCGGAGCCGGCCGGGGCTTCGAAGCCTTAACGAGCGACAGTTTCGCGCGCCGGACCACCCGCTACTGGCTGACGGAATCAGGGGCCGGCGTCGCCTTCGTCTTCGGCAGTCTGGTCGCCCTGCTCGTCGCGGTCGTGATCACCAGCCAGACCCTGAGCGCGGCTGTGGCCGGCTCGATCAAGGAGTATGCCGCGTTGCGCGCCCTTGGTTTTTCCATGTCGGCGCTGCGGCGCATCGTCCTGGCGCAGAGCGCCTGGGTGGGATGTGGCGGCCTGATCGTCGCCGCGCTGCTCACCGTGATCATGGTCGCGGTCGCTCGCGCCAACGCCGTTCCGATCCTCCTGTCCGCTCCGATGATGGTCATCGCCGCCGCCCTGGTGATCCTGGTCGCCCTGGGGTCAGGCCTCTTCGCCCTGCGCCGTGTGGGCCAGGCCGATCCGGCCACGTTGCTCCTATGACCCCAGCCGCCTTCCTTCGCCTCTGGCCCTTGCTGGGGATCATCATGCTCCAGCCCGGCTGCAGCCCCCCCGCGTCGCCCCCTGAGAGCGCCAAGGGTCAAACGTCGCCGCCCGCGGCTGTGGCAAAGGGCGTGATCGAGGCCAGAGGCGGACTGATCACCGTCGTGGCCCAGCGTGACGGGCTGGTGCGGCGGGTCCTCGTCCAGGAGGGCGACACCGTGGCGCTAGCCCAGCCGCTTGCCGAAATGGACAACGCTCAGGCGCGATTGAGCGCCGCCGCCACCACGGCCGCGCTAGGTGAGAAGCGCGCCCAGGTAGAGGTGGCCGCCGCCAAGCTGGCTGGCATGGAACGCGAGGCCGCCCGGCTGGCCGGCCTGGCCGCCGCCGACGCCGCCACGCGTCAGGACGCCGACCAGGCCGCCAACGCCGCTCAGGTAGCGCGAGGCGAGTATGACCAGGCGCGGCAGGCGGCCCTGGCGGCCCAGGCGCAGCAGCGGCTCGACAGCTACGAGGTGACGGCGCGCATCGTCCGTGCGCCGCTGGCCGGCAAGGTCGTGCGCCGCGCTGTCGCCTCCGGGGCCTGGGCGGCGGCCTCGACGCCGCTGTTCATCATCGAACCCAACGGCCAGCGCGTCGTTCGCGCCGAATTGGACGAGAGTTTCTCCGACCGGGTCCGGCCCGGGATGTCGGCCGTGGTCACGAAGGAGTTCCAACAGGGCCGCGACTATCGCGCCCGCGTGATCCGGGTCGCCGACATCTTCGGCGGACCGTCGCTGGAGGACCCCAGCGCCCAGGCCGACACACGCGTGGTGTCCGTGACGCTTGAACTGGACGAGCCCGCCGACCTACGGCTCGGGCAGCGGGTTCTGGTGCGCTTCTCGCCATGAGATCCCACGCCATCATTCCGGTCGTCCTGGCCTTCGCCGTCGCCGGCTGCGCGCACATCACGGCGGCGGACCGGGCGCCCCGCACGTCGGTGCTGGAACGCCTGAAGCCGTCGGGCGAACCCGTCTGGCGCGAGGACCTGAACGATCCGGTCCTTCGGGATCTGCTGCGTCGCGTCGACGCCGCTTCGCTGGATGAAAAGACCGCTCTGGCGCGGTTGGCCCGCGCGCATGCGGACGTGATCGCCGCCAAGGCCGCCGGGTCGTTGCAGGTCGGCATCGGCGCGAACGCCGCCGTTGGCGGGCGCACCTTCTCGTCGTCGGCTTCCGGAGCGGTTCCGTCCCTGGAGGCCAGCTACGAGATCGACCTGTGGGGCCAACTGGCCAAGGGCCGCGACGCCGCCGCGGAAGACGCCCAGGCCGCGACCTTCGACCTGACGCGGGCTCGGCTGTTGGTCGGCGAGGAGACGGCGCGGATCTATGTCGCCCTTCGCGGGGCCGAGGCGGCGACGGAGACCGCCCGTCAACGCCGCGATCTCAGCCAGCGCGCCTACGATCTGGTCAGCCTGCGCGCGGGGGCAGGCGCCGCCGGCGGCGAGGATGTCGCCACCTACCGTCGCAATCTGGTCGATGCCCAGGTCCGGCTCCAGGAAGCGACGAGCGAGGTCGAGCGCCAGAAGATCCGTCTGGGCGCGCTGTTGGCTGAAACCCAGCCCTGGACGCCGCCTGGCGGGAGCGGCCTGCCGACGCCGTCCGAGGCGCTTCCCCAGAGCATCTCCTCGGCCGTCGTCGATCGCCGTCCCGACGTCATGGCCGCGTTCGCCCGCCTTTCCGCCGCCGACGCCCGCCGGGCCCAGGCTGTCGCCTCTGCCCAACCTCAGTTCATGATCAGCGCCGCGCTGGGCGCTCCCGACGCCGCCATCGTGAACCTGCTGGATGCTCGGTCGCTGGCCTGGGCGCTGGCCGCGACCTTGTCCCAGGCTCTGGTTGACGGACAGGCCGGGCGCGCCCGGATCGACGCCGCGACCGCCGAGGCCGACGCCGCCGACCTCGCCTATCGAAAGGTCGTGGTTCAGGGCTGGGCCGAAGTGCGCCAGGCCGTAGTCGATGCGACCGCCGCCAGGACGGTGCTGGACCAGGCGCGGGGCGGCCTTGCCGACGCCCAGGACGCGGTCCGGCGCGGGCGGATTCGCCATACGGCCGGAACCCTCGACGGCCTCGGTCTCGCCCTGCTGGAGGATCGTCAGGCCGCGGCGATGGAAGATCACGACCAGGCGGCGGCTCGGGTGCTGATCGCCCAACTGCAGTTGGCCTTGGTCACGGGCGGCTGAGGATGGAGGTCCTGGCGGCGTCGGGCATCCAGAAGACCTACGATCAGGGCGTCACGCGCATCGTCGCCCTGACGCCCACGGACCTGTCGGTGGCCAGAGGCGAGTTCCTGGTGATCTCGGGACCATCGGGCTCTGGGAAATCGACCCTGCTGGCGATCATCTCAGGTCTGTTGCGGCCGACCGCGGGGCGCGTCGAGGTCCTGGGCCAGGATCTGGCCGGGCTCACTCGCGACCAATTCGATCATTTCCGCCTCGCCCACTTCGGCTTCGTCTTCCAGGGGTTCCATCTGCTGCCGGCCCTTACCGCCGTCGAGCAGGTGAGCATCCTGCTCGAACGACAGGGCGCGAGTCGGGCCGAGGCCTATGAACGGGCCCGCCACGCCCTCGAACGCGTGGGCCTGGCCAGCCGCTTCGCCAATCGCCCGGCCGAACTGTCCGGGGGTGAATGCCAACGGGTCGCCATCGCGCGCGCGCTGGCCAAGGCCCCGCAGGTGATCTTCGCTGACGAGCCGACCTCCGCCCTCGATTCCGAAAACGGCCGCCAGATCGCGCGGATGCTGAGCGCCGCAGCGCAGGAGGACGGCACCGCCATTGTCTGTGTTTCCCATGACCCCCGGCTCATGGCGCATGCAAGCCGGGTGGCGCGCATGGAGGACGGCGTACTTTTTTGCATCTGAAACGAGGTGTGGAGCGTTGGACCGGTGACAGCGTCGCTCAGACGCCGACGCGTCTCCCGACGACAACTTTTCGATGGCGGCCATCATGCCTCAAGCCCTGCCCACAGACAGCGAGTTCTTCGACATCATCGCCAAGGAGGCTCTGAAAGACCGAGCCACGCTCAAGCGGGATCTGCCGCTTGAAGACCTCGGCATCGATTCCCTTGATGTCGTCTCCATCCTGTTCGAGATCGAGGATCGCTACGGGGTTCAACTCGAGGGCGAGGAAATCGGCGGGTGCAAGACGCTCGGCGACATGCTGGACCTGTTCAAGAGTCGCCTCGCCGCAGCGGCCTGATCCGATGACGCTCGGCGCAAGACGGATCGCCGTCAGCGGCATGGGCGCGGTATCGGCGCTCGGGAAATCGCTACCCGAGAACTGGGCCTCGGCTGTTGCCGGACGGGGCGGCATCCGTCTCCAGACCGCGTCGGTTCCCGACAGCGCCCCATCCGCCGTCGAAATGCCCGCCGCGCGGGTCGCCGACGGCTACGACGCCGATGTCGATGAGCGGCTGGGCCGCCCGATCATCACGTCCCTCGACCCCTTCGCCCGTATGTCCCTGACCGCGGCGCTGGAGGCGCTCGACCAGGCCGGGTTGCGCGGGGCCCCGGTGCTGGAGGAGCGGACCGCGATCGTGTTCGGCCATGGTCTCGGCGGGCTGGAAACCATGGAGGCCGCCTACGAGCGGTTCTTCGGTCAGAAATCGACACGCGTGCATCCGGCGACCATATCGCGGGTCATGCAGAGCGCCGCCGTCAGCGCCGCGGCGATGGCGTTCGGCGTGCACGGGCCGGTGTTCGCCGTCTCCAGCGCCTGCGCCTCATCGGCTCACGCCATCGCCCAAGGCGCGGCCCTGATCCTCGCCGACCTAGCGGACGTGGCGATTGTCGGCGGCAGCGAGGCGATCTCGACCGGAGGCAGCCTGCGGTGCTGGGAGGCGATCCGTGCCACGTCGCCGACCACCTGTCGGCCGTTCAGCGCCGACCGCGACGGCATGGTCATCGGCGAGGGCGGCGCGGCACTTGTCCTTGAGGATCTTGACCATGCCCTGGCGCGCGGCGCCCCGATCCTGGCCGAACTGGTCGGGGTCGGCATGTCGTCGGACGCCTTCCACATCACCCAGCCCTCGCCGGAAGGCCAGGCGCGCGCCATCCGCAAAGCCTGTGGCCAAGCCGGCATCCTGGAGACAGGCGACGTGCTCATCTCGGCCCATGGCACCGGCACGCCGCTCAATGACCCGGCCGAGACCCTGGCGCTGTTGGCGGTCTTTGGCGAACGGGGTCGTCACCTGCCGGTCATCGCCACCAAGAGCGCCCATGGCCACGTCATCGGCGGCTCGGCGGCCCTACAGGCGGTTCTGGGCGTGACGGCGCTCAATGAGCGTCTCGCCCCGCCGATCCTGAACTTCACGGCGCGCGACGAGGCCTGTGACCTCGATCTCGTCATCGGTGTGGCGCGCCCGTTGAACGAGGGCAGTCTTCTGCTGCAGAACGCCTTCGCATTTGGAGGACTGAATGTGTCGCTCGTCTTCGCTGGTCCGACCGCGGCCCGAGAAGTCCGCGCGAACTGATGGTCCGGAAGCGGGCCGTCGTCTCGGCAGCCGGTATAAAGCGGTGCCGAGCTGGAGCCCAAAGCCGCGATAAGTGGCGTGAGACTGAAGAACGAAACCATCATTCAACAACCTTACACAGGGAGGCCCGCTAACCATCCCTAGCGGACGAAAGCAAAGTCCGCTCCTTGGCCAAGAAGCCAATGTCTGGTTTCGGCGCTGAGGCCCTAGACCGAATTCGACCCTCAACTGACTTTAGGCTCACCCATAGTTTGATAGA
The DNA here is from genome assembly GCF_052114745.1 of Brevundimonas sp. 2YAF1. Taxonomy (NCBI): domain Bacteria; kingdom Pseudomonadati; phylum Pseudomonadota; class Alphaproteobacteria; order Caulobacterales; family Caulobacteraceae; genus Brevundimonas; species Brevundimonas sp. 2YAF1. The sequence goes on from NZ_JBFRFI010000004.1 coordinate 24,553, forward strand.
CCTCAAAAAGTGGGATGCGGACATCGCGGCGAAAAGATTTTCGCACGTCGCCTTCGCCAACGACCTGTAAGTCGGCGGTAAAGCCGTCCCAAGTCACGCAAACGACGCTCATGCCGCAAACCGCGGCGTGAGCACACCCTCTAGAGCGAGAGGGCGAACCTCGAAACCATCGCCGAACGCATGTGTGATCAGGTCGCCGGACAGCTCCTTCAAACCACTTGCGTGAGCAAGAGCCGCCATAGAAGGCTCCCGAATGCCGTCCGCTGCAGCGAACGCTCCGGCTCGTCGTGCGTGTTCCCTGAGGCTGACCAAGCGCCGTCGTGCGCCGCGTTCGGTCGCCCATCCGTCGAGCGACACGCTTAGTCCATCCGCGCCTGTATGTTCCCATTGCGAATAGTCCGCGCAATGGCGGGGTAGCCGAACGGTGGTCCGGCGTACAAACCCCCTAATCTGGGCGACCGCCTCCGCAACACGGGTGACCGAAACATTAGGAGACAGATCAGTCAGTTCGACGAAAAGACGGCGTCCGATTTCTTCATTGTCCGCAATCTTCCTTAATTTGCGCATGATCGCGATGCGGCTGGACGAATGGGCGAAGGCGTCCAGGGATAAAGGGACCGATAAGGCGACATTCTGATGGGACGATTGAGATAGGATTTCACTCGCATGTCGAAGGCGCCGATGAGCGATCAGGCCATGAGCGCGCGAGGTGAGATCATCGGGAGACACCACGGCGCGCTGAGTGGGGAGCGTATGGAAGGTTTGGGCGCGAAGGTGGAAGACGGCTACGGCATCGTGGGCGGTGTTCCATATCGGCTCGCAGTAATAAAGCGCCTCTAACTCACCGCCCTCGGGCCGCTTGAAGATGACGACTTTGCGCGGCTTTTGTCTCGTGCCGAAAGCCTCCCATGGCGGCGAGTCTTCATCGGGATCCGCTAGCGAAACTGTCAATCGAGCAGCTTCTTCCAATTGAGCCGGCGTCACACGCCGCGCTTCAATCTGGCCCGGCTCCGCCTGTTCAATAATCGAGATCCGGATATGGTCAGGCTGCACCTGACCCAGGAAGTGACCCAAGGTCAGGCGGGTGAGCAACGCCACCCGGTTCAGGGCGCTCATCGGAGAACGGCTGGGCTGTATCAGAACAAAGTCGACGTCGTTGACCCTGAGGATCAGATCGTCGTCCAGCGCTCCTCGCCGGAACGAGCGCAAAACAAAATCCTCCACCAAGCCTTCGTGCCTGGACCACCGAGCCCCCAAAGCCTCGCGCACTGGGGCTAGGCTTACGGTGTGGCAACGCCCCTCCTTCACACCCTGACGTACGGCGTCATGGTGTGAAAGCAGGTCCGATACATTTCCCGTGGGGACGGCGTTCATGACGCCTTCGGAAAATTATTTGTGGCGGGATCCATGGCGACAAATATCCTTTTTGACGACGGCACCATGACCACTAGGATGGGCAGTCGGAGCGTGGAATTGGTAATTACCCGTAGCTAGCGCGTAGCTGACTCAGCGCGACGGGCATCCCACCGACAGTTTCGAGGTAGTGAGCAGAGAAAGACGCGGGCTTTTCGTCCTCCGCAATGCGTGCGGCATCCGGCTTCAAAGGCAGGCGCGCCAAAACTAAATGACGATCGACCCGCTTCACGTTGTCGCATCAGCGCGCGGAACCTCTAATGCCGATGGCTGTGATCGAAAAACGCTTCCGAATACTTTTTCGCGCGCCCTCCTATTATGAGATGCGGCGGGCGGCTCTTGTTTCGTAACGTAATGAAAAACGACCCGGCCTCCCGGCCGCCGGCTCTTGTGCGACGGCGCGCGGCGCGGTCAGCAACGTTTGCCTCCCGCTGGCGCGCGCCGCCCTATCGCACGCCAATGTATTTGTGCGTCTGGACGCTGAGCCGCCATTGGGGGTGGGTCAGGCAATATTCGATGGCGGCGGCGGTGTTCGCGGCCTGGTCGGGGCCGTCCATGGGCTGGAGCCAGAAGCGTTCGAAATCGAGGCCCTCGAACCGCTCCGGCATGGCCAGGGGCTGCGGATAGACCAGCTTCAGCTCCTGGCCCGAGGTCTGGACCACCGGGGCGTCGGCCTTGGGGCTGATGCAGATCCAGTCGATGCCTTCGGGCGCGGCCAGTGTGCCGTTGGACTCGATGGCGACTTCGAACCCGCGCGCGTGGAGGGCGTCGATCAGCGGCGCGTCCAACTGCATCAAGGGCTCGCCGCCGGTGCAGACCACCAGCTTGGGATCGCCCTCGCGGCCCCGCCACATGCCGGCGACATGGTCGGCCAGCAGGTCGGCGGTCTTGAACTTGCCGCCGCCGTCGCCGTTCACGCCGACGAAATCCGTGTCGCAGAAGCTGCAGACGGCGGTCGCGCGGTCCCGCTCCAGCCCGCTCCACAGGTTGCACCCGGCAAAGCGCAGGAAGACGGCGGGCCGCCCGGCCTGACCGCCCTCGCCCTGCACCGTCAGGAAGACTTCCTTGGCGGAATAGGTCACGCGCGCGCCGCCCATTCGCCGTATCCGGCCGCGCGCAGTTCGCAGGCGGGGCAGGTCCCGCAGCCATAACCCCAGTCGTGCCGATGCGTCCGGTCGCCCAGGTAGCAGGTGTGGCTGGCCTCGACGATCATCTCCACCAGCGCCGCCCCGCCGATCCGCTCGGCCAGGGCCCAGGTGTCGGCCTTGGTCAGGAACATCAGCGGCGTCTCGACCGGCGACGGCTTGGCCAGACCCAGGGTCAGGGCGTGGGCCATGGCCTGGATCGTGTCGTTGCGGCAGTCGGGATAGCCCGAGAAGTCGGTCTCGCACATGCCGCCGACCAGAACCTGGAGCCCCCGCCGGTCCGCCAGCGCCGCCGCCGCGACCAGGAAGATCAGGTTGCGCCCCGGCACGAAGGTATTGGGCAGGCCACGCGCGTCGGCCTCGATGGCGCGATCCGTGGTCATGGCCGTCTCGCCGATGGCCCCGAAGCCGGTCAGATCAACGACATGGTCCGGCCCCAGTCGGTCGGCCCATTGCGGCAGGACGGTCGCCATCTCGGCGCGCACCGTCTGGCGCGCCTGCATCTCGACCGCATGGCGCTGGCCATAGTCGAAGCCGACGGTCTCGACCCGCTCATACCGCTCCAGCGCCCAGGCCAGGCAGGTGGCGCTGTCCTGCCCGCCAGAGAACAGGACAAGGGCCGACTTTTCAGAGTTTTGTGACGTAACGCTCATGACGAACCTGCGGTCGGCCGGCGGCCGCGCGCATCCAAAGAAGGACCGGAAAAAATGGATCGACGCTTCCTATACGCCAGTCAGCCCGCCGCCGCAAAAGGCGTCGCCTCCGACCTTTTCGTCAAGGTGAGCAAATTCGATTCGTCCTTAACCCTTCCGCAAAGGATTCTCATCAAATGTAAAACTCCATAGTGGAGTGCCGGCCGTATGCCGACGATCGAAGTGCTGACCGAGCGCGTAGAGCCGGTGACCGCCACCACCATGGCGGGCGAGGTCTTCGTTCGTTTTGAACGGGAGCCGGACACCCTTGTCATCCCCGTTGTCGACGGCGACCGCCCTCTGGGCCTGATCGAACGCAGCGACTTCCTGATGAAGCTGGCCGGACCGCTGGGCCAGAGCCTGTACGGCGCCCGCGAAGTCATCCACATCATGGACAACGAGCCCGCTGTGGTCGAGGCCGGCGTCCGTATCGACGCCTTTTCCGACATCATTCTGAAGAGCGGCCCCGGCGCGCTGATGCGCGGCTTCATCGTCACCCGCAATGGCGCCTACCGCGGCGTCGGCACGGCCGTGTCCCTGCTGCGCGCCCTCAACGCCATCCAGCGCCAGCAGAACCGCGACCTGTCGGATCAGGTGCGCGCGCTCGGCGACGCCGAGATCCAGGCCGCGGCGACCGCTCGCGCCAAGAGCCAGTTCATGGGGCTGATGAGCCGCGAACTGCGCACGCCGATGAACGGCGTGCTGGCGGTGGCCGAACTGCTGCGTCGCCAACCGCTGAACGACGCCGCCCTGGCCCACGTCCAGACCATCATCGATTCCTCCGAGACCCTGCTGGACACCCTGCAGGACGCGCTGGATCTGGCCCGCGCCGAGGCTGGCGAGCTTGAGCTGACGCTCGCGCCGACGCCGCTGCGCGCCGTGATGGACGAGGTTCAGGCCCTGTGGGCGCCGCGCGCCGCCCAGGACGGCGTCACCCTGATGGTCGGCTATGAGGGCGACACCGAACTGGCGAGCGTGCTGGACGGCCGGCGTCTGAGCCAGGTGTTCAACAACCTGATCGGCCATGCGCTGAAATTCGCGCGCAACGGCATGGTGGAAGCCAGTCTGAAGGCGCACGTCGTCGGCGATCAGGTCCGCCTGGAGGCCCGCGTGCGCGACGACGGCCCCGGCGTGGACCCGGCCCGCATCAATCAGATTTTCGACCACGCCGCCGGCCCGGACGGCGCCGGTCTCAGCCTGTCGATCTGCCGCCATATCGTCGAACAGATGGACGGCCGCATCTGGGCCGAGAACAACGCCGGTCGCGGCGCCACATTCGCCTTCGACCTGTCGGCGCTGCGCGCCGTCATCCAGCAGGAAGAGCCGTCGAACGTCTCCACCCTGGGCGAACTGGACCTGCAGGCCCGCCCCCACATCCTGATCGCCGACGACAACGCCACCAACCGCGTCGTCGCCCAGGCCCTGTGCGAAATGTTCGGCTGCACCTCGGAAACCGTCGAGGACGGCCAGGAGGCGCTGGAAGCCGTGCAAGCGCGTCCGTTCGATCTGATCCTGATGGACATCAAGATGCCGCGCCTAGACGGAGTCCAGGCGACCCAGGCCATCCGCGCCCTCAGCGGCGACGCGCGCAACATCGCCATCATCGCCCTGACCGCCAACGCCGATCCCGAGGACGCCAGACACTATCTGGCGGCGGGCATGGCGGCGGTCGTCGAAAAGCCGATCAAGCCGGAACGCCTGCGAATGGCGATGAACGCGGCGCTGGCGTCCGATCCGGCCGCGACCGACATCGCGCGCGAACGCGGCGTCGCCTGACGCGTCCCGCCCGGGCCGGGCGTCCGGGCGACTCCATCCGCTTCCGCTGCTGAACTGAACGCCCCCGGCCGAGCACGGCTGGACAAGGCTGCGCGCGCGGGTTCACGAAGGTCGAGCTGATCAGGCCGCCCGTTCGGGCGCCGGCCAAGACAGGACGCCCTGATGACCGACACGTTTCTGACGACCCTCCTGCCCCAGTTGGCCTCGGGGGCCGCCCACACCCACGCGCTCGGCTTCGGCTATGAGGGCCTGGAGGGCGATCGCGTGCGAATCCGCGTCCCTTACCGCGACGATCTGGTCGGAGATCCCGAAACCGGCGTCCTGGCGGGCGGCCTGGTCACCACCCTGCTCGACCATGTCGGCGGTCTGGCGGTCTGGGTGGCGCTGAAGACCTATCAGCCGATCGCCACCCTGGATCTTCGGGTCGACTATATGCGCGCCGCCATTCCCGGCCGCGACCTGCTGGCCGAGGCGCGCTGCTATCGCCTGACGCGCACCCTCGGCTTCGTTCGCGCCTGGGCGTTCGAGGACGATCCCGCCGATCCGGTGGCGGCCGCCCAGTCCGCCTATGTCATCAGCGCCGAGGGCGATCATCGCGCCGGCGCCAACCTGCGCGCGGCCCGCGCCGCCGGAGACGCCGCATGATCGCTCCCCTGCTCGACAGCCTGCCTTACGCCCGTTTTCTGGACCTCAGGACTCAGGTCAACGGCAACGAGCTGACCGTGGTCATGCCCTTCCAGGACAAGCTGATCGGCAACCCCATGCTGCCGGCCCTGCATGGCGGCTCGACCGCGGCCTTGCTGGAAATGACCGCCGTCGCCCAGGTGTCGCTGACCTACCCACGGCTGCGCCTGCCGCGCCCGATCAACGTCACCGTGGCCTATCTGCGCTCGGGCAAGCCCAGCGACGTCTATGCCCGCGCCCGGATCAACAAGGCCGGTCGCCGCGTCGCCCATGTAGTGGCGGAGGCCTGGCAGGAAAGTCGCGACCATCCCATCGCCGCCCTGACGGCTCACTTCCTGCTCGACGAGGGCGATGATGCAACCTAAAATGGTTAATTACTGTTAACTAAAAGTTGAATCGTAACCATTGGTAAACAAATCGTTGCCAAATTCCCTTAATGCGCGTTAAGAAATGGCCGTTGTCCTTTATTGAGGGGTAAAGCCATGGACCGCACTGAAATCGTCGCCAGCGTCGCAGGCGACCTCTACGCAACCGAAAATGCGGTCGATGCCGCCATCACCCACGCCACCACCCTGGTCCAGTCGATGATCGGCGCCCGCGCCGCCCTGTCGATCTCGCCGGTGGCCGGCGCCGGTTCGCAGGCCAAGGCTATCGAAGCCATCATGGCCCTCAGCACCGCCCGCGACGCCGTCGTGGCCTGCCACGCCGAGCTCCAGAAGGACCACCGTCGCCTCGGCTACGGCGTCTATTCGGTCGGCCCGGTCAACAAGCCCGACGAATGGGACGACCGTCCGATGACCCGCAAGGACTCGCATCTGCGCGTTGCGTGAAATAACCGTAATCTAGGATATCGGGTCTCCGGTTCCTGACAACTTTGCTATATGTTCGCCCCCATTGTCATTGCGACGGTGGGGGCGTTCGTTGTTCGAGACCATTGCTGCCTATGTGGGTGCGGGCCTCGTCGTGGCCGTTGGCCTGTTCGCCTTCCTGAAAGGCGGCGAACCTGAAAAGATTGGCGCAGGCGCTTTCCTGTTTGGCTGGTTCGCCTCGGTGATGGTGCAGAGCAACGCCGGTCGCGGCGTCCAATGGGCGATGTTCGCCATCGACGTGGTGATGCTGATAATCTTCGGCGCTATGGTCTGGAAGGCGCCGCGGTCTTGGCCGGTGTGGGCCTGCGCGCTGCAACTTCTGGTCGTGACCAGCCACGTCATGATCATGGCGGATCTACGGACGCCGATCTCGGCCTTCTACACGGTCGTCAACATGACCGGCTACGGCATCATGCTGGCCATCGCCGTCGGCACCTTCTGGGCCTGGCAGGAACGGCGCGCCATCGGCGCCGAAGCCGAATAGGTGGATATTCCTATCATCTCACGATAGGCTGCGGCGTCACCGTCTCGGAACGCCGTCAGTGCCTCTGTCCCACGCCAAACTCTGGAAAGCGATCGACGCCCTGGCGCATCGCGAGGGCACCTCGCCTTCCGGCCTGGCGCGGCGCGCCGGTCTGGACGCGACCAGTTTCAACCCGTCGAAACGGCTTGGACCGGGCGAGCCGCCGCGGCCGCGCTGGCCCTCGACGGAGAGCCTGACCCGGGTTCTGGAGGCGACCGGTGTTTCCCTCGGCGCCTTCGCCGCCCTGGCCGACGACGCGCCGCCTGAGGATCGGTCCATTCCCCTGCTGGGCCTGGCCAAGGCGGGCGCCGACGGCTTCTTCGACGACGCTGGCCTGCCGCTGGCCGACGGGTGGGACCAGACCGACCTGCCGACCCGCAAGGACAGCCTGTTCAGCCTGACGATCGACGGCGATTCCATGGCCCCGCTCTATCGGCCCGGCGATCGCGTGATCGTGGACCTGGAAGCGTCCGACGTGCGGCGCGGCGACCGGGTCGCGGTGCGCACCACCGACGGCGAGACCCTGGCCAAGGAGATCGCGGCCATGAATGCGCGTGAGGTCACCTTGGCCTCGATCAATCCCGCCTATCCGCCGCGCGCCCTGCCCCGCCGCGACATCCTCTGGATGGCCCGCATCCTGTGGGTCAGCCAGTAGCGCGCTCAAACGGGCCAAAGGCCGGTGGCGCACAAAGCCGCGCTCAAGCAGGCCGAAGGCCGATAGCGCAAAAAGAAAGAGCCGCCCCCGATGGACGGCCCTCCTTGTTCAGCCTGTCAGACCCTTAGTTCCGCGTAACGTGGTGGGCGTTCACCCAGCCGCCGCCGGCGATCTGCACCCACTCGCCTTGCGAGCCTATGGCCGTGAAGGGCTGGCCGGCCGACAGCCTGCCGGTCTGGCGATAGTTGGTGCCCGGCCCCGTGCGGATGCGCAGGTTCGAGCTCGCGCGGTACGAGTTGGCGGCCGCCTGATTGGCCGCACGCGCACGTTGCTGGTTGCAGCCGACGTAGGAACCGGCGGCGGCGCCGGCGCCGGCGCCGACCACGGCGCCAAGGGCGCGCTCATGCTTGGACACCTGGCTGCCGGCCAGGCCGCCCAGCACGGCGCCGATCGCCGCGCCCGCTTGCTGGCGACCGCCCGGGGCGTCGCAGTTGGTGATGCCGTTGGCTTGCGCGCTGGCGGTCATCGGCACGGCGGCCGAACCGAGGGCGGCGAACATTGCGGTGGCGGCGAGGCCCGCCTTGAAGAATTTCGACATACTCTCTCTCCTGTCATCGAGGGTCGTGAGGGAAAGAATGCCTAGCTCAAGGTGAAGGCTCCCGGAGCCTCGCCGTTATTCTCGGTTCATAATGGTTAAGGCGCTACTTGAGGCCGAGAAGAAAAAGAGCCGCCGCGGTTTCCCGCGACGACCCCAGATCATTCAGCCCTCAGCCAATTCGCCGTTCGCCCCGGCTTCGATCAGGGCGATGGTCTGCGGCAAACCATAGATGGCCGCGAACGACCCGAACCGCGGCCCCTGCGAGGCGCCCAGCAGCACCTCGTACAAGGCCTGGAACCAGGCCCGCAGCGGTTCAAACTCGTGCGCCTTGCCCACGGCATAGACCTCGCCCTGGATGGCCTCGCCGTCGGTCGTGTCGACCGGCAGGGCCTTCAGACGTTCCGCCAGATCGAGCAACGCCGCCTTCTCCTTGTCGTCGGGCAGACGATAGGTCTTCGAGGGCTTCACGAAGTCCTCGTAGTAGTTCAGCGCATAGCCCATCAGGCGGTCCAGCACCGGCTCGTTCTCGGGTGTGGCTTCGGGCAGGTACTTGGCGAAATAGGCCCACAGCTGATCCTTGGTCGAGGCGTTGGCCACGCCGACCAGGTTCAGCAGCAGGGCGAAGGACACCGGCGAGGCGCTCTCGGGCGGGGTCCCTGAGTGGATGTGCCAGACGGCGTTGTCGATCTGCTTGGCCGGTTCCTGCGTCTTGTACTGCTCGATGAAGGACAGATAGTCGTCCGTCGCGCGCGGAATGACGTTGAAATGCAGGCTCTTGGCCGACTTCGGCGACTGGAACATATACCAGGACAGGCTCTCGGGCGTGCCATAGCGCAGCCACTCGTCCATCGTCAGGCCGTTGCCCTTGGACTTGGAGATCTTCTTGCCCTCGACGTCGAGGAACAGCTCGTAGTTGAAGCCTTCCGGGGGCACGCCGCCCAGGGCGCGGCAGACCTTGGACGACTCGCGCACGCTTTCGATCAGGTCCTTGCCCGACATCTCATAGTCGACGCCCAGGGCGGTCCAGCGCATGGCCCAGTCGGGCTTCCACTGCAGCTTCACATGGCCGCCGGTGACGGGGACCTCGGTGCGACCGCCCGCCGGGTCGTCGAAGGTGATGGTGCCGCGCTCGACATCGCGTTCCAGCGTCGGCACCTGCAGCACATGGCCGGTGATCGGGCTGATCGGCAGGAAGGGCGAATAGGTGGCGCGGCGCTCCTCGCCCAGGGTCGGCAGCATGATGCCCATGACCTTGTCGAAGCGCTCCAGCAGCGTCAGCAGGGTCGCGTCGAACCGGCCCGACCGATAGGTCTCGGTCGAGGACATGAACTCGTAGTCGAAACCGAAGCTGTCGAGGAAGGCGCGCAGGCGGGCGTTGTTGTGCGCGCCGAAGCTGTCGTGCGTGCCGAACGGATCGCGCACCTTGGTCAGCGGCAGGTTCAGGTCTTCGCGCAGCATCTCGGCGTTGGGGATGCCCTCCGGCACCTTGCGCAGGCCGTCCATGTCGTCCGAGAAGGCGATCAGGCGCGTGCGCCAGTGGTCGCCGGTCAGGGCGCGAAAAGCGTTGCGCACCATGGTCGTGCGCGCGACTTCGCCGAACGTGCCCATGTGCGGCAGGCCCGACGGGCCGTAACCCGTCTCCAGGATCACCGGCGCGTTCAACGCCTCGAAGGTCGCCAGAGCCTCGTCCGCCTTGCCCGCGTCGATGAGCAGTTTCGCCGCATCGCGCTCCGCATCCGACAGCCGTTTTTTGAGCACGTGGGCCAGCAGGTTGCGCGCTTGCTCAAACGGCCACGAACGGGCCTCACGGGACAGGGTTTCAAGGTTCTGAAGCATGCATCGGGCTTTGAAGCCTTGAACGCGCGGGGTCAACAGCAGCGGGCGGATCAGAGCCGCGCAGCGAGCATGACAGGCATTTAAGTAGGCGCGGCCCGCCCGCTGTGTTCATCCTGCGCCATGGTCAAGCTGAACCGTAGATTAGCGCTCCTCGGCGGTCTTTCGGCCGCCGGATGCACGTCCGCCCCATTGTCATCCGAAGGCGTGTCCGAGTTCAGTCTGGCGCTGCAGTCCCGCTTGCCTCGCCAGCCGCCCTTCCTGGCCGTGTTCGAGCGCGGCGACCAGACGCTGGGCTTTGTGGCGGCGAGACATTCCATCGACGGCGACCATCCGACCTTCGCTCTGGTGCGAACCGCCTTCGATGCAGTCCAGCCCCGCGCTGCCATCATCGAAGGCATCGAGACGGCGCTGGGCGAACGGCCGCGTCCGATCGTGGACCAGGCTCGCCGCCTGAAGGCGCCTTCGAACCCGTTCGCGGCAGGCGAAGCCGTCTACACGGCGCAGTTGGCGATGAACCGCGACATCCCTTTTTGGGGCGGCGAGCCGTCCGATCAGGACATATTCTCCGCCCTGCTGGCGGCAGGCAGCGATCCCGAGGACGCCTTCTACGCCTTCCTCTTCGGCCCGCTCGCCCAGAGCGTGAGGGAGGGTGGCATCAGCGGACCGAACGACCCCCGCTTCGATCCCGCCTTTGAGCGCTGGGCCAAAGGGAACGCGCGCGACCTGACGCCAGCGCCCGACACCAGCGCCCTCGCCTTTCGCGCCTGGTATCGCGACCGCTCCGGCCTCGACCTGAACGCCGATCTGAACTGGCTGGCGAGCAATGATCCCGACTACGCAGGGCCGGTCCAGCGCGAGTTGAAGCTGCACATGAAAATCAGGGATCAGCATCTGTTCGACCTGATCCGGTCGCGGCTGGAGACACATCGTCGCCTCCTCGTGGTCTATGGCGGCAGCCATATCGCCACGATGTGGAGCCCTCTGGTTCAACAGTTGGGGCGTCCACGCCTGATCGGAGGGGCCTAGAGCCGCGCGGATGCGTGCCTCGGCAATTGCATCTGGTTCTCGAAACTCATGGCCAGTTCGCCGTCCTGATTGGTGACCCAGGTCTTGGTGCGGACCACGCCGCGGTCGGGCTGGCTCTTGGACGGGCGGATTTCGAGGATCTCGCGACGCGCCTTCAGCGTGTCGCCGGGCCGCACCGGGCGCAGCCAGCGCAGGTCGTCGATGCCGAGGCCCAGCATGGGCGTCGCGCCGAAATAGGCGGCGTCCACGTATTCTCGCATGACCCGCGCGGCGACGTGCCAGCCGCTGGCGATCAGACCACCGAACCGGCCCTCGGCGGCAGCGGCGGGATCAATGTGCATGGGCTGGGGGTCGAACTGCTCGGCGAAGGCGATCACCTCGGCCTCGGTGATAGTGAAGGGCTCGCCCTCCCAGCTCTCGCCGACCGTCAGGTCGTCCAGATAGCGATCGGCCATGTCGTCTTCCTCATGCGAATTCGGCCTTCAGATAGTCGGTTCGCGCGACCGCACCAACCGCCCTGTCTCGCCGCCCGCCTTGACCCGGCGGCGCGGTCATGGCCTTTGCCCCACCTCATGCTGACCTCAGATTTCGACTTCGACCTGCCCGATGACTGCATCGCGCTGCGCCCTGCCGAGCCGCGCGATTCCGCGCGCCTGCTGGTGGTCAAGGACGGCGCGCTGAACGACCGGATCGTCCACGACCTGCCGGACTTCCTGCAGCCCGGCGACGCCCTGGTGTTCAACGACACGCGGGTGATCCCGGCGCGCCTCTCGGGCGTGCGCCAGCGCCCCAACCCCGTGATCGGGGGGCCGGAAGGCGAGACCCTGACCGTCGAGGTCGAGGCCACCCTGCACCACCGCGACGCCCCCGACGTCTGGTCCGCCTTCATGAAGCCGGGCAAGCGCATCAAGCCGGGCGACCGGATCCATTTCGGGCGCAACAGCGACGCCGCCTGCGAACTGGGTCGGCTGGACGCCACGGTCGAGGCCAAGAACGAAGACGGCCTGATCACCCTGCGTTTCGATCTGGCCGGCCCCGCGCTGGACGACGCCATCCGCGACGTCGGGGTCATGCCCCTGCCCCCCTATATCGCGACCAAGCGGCCCGAGGACGACCGCGATCTGAAGGACTATCAGACAGTCTTCGCGACCTATGACGGCTCGGTCGCCGCGCCCACGGCGGGCCTGCACTTCACCCCCACCCTGCTGGACGCCATCCGCGCGCGCGGCGTCAGCACCCACGCCGTGACCCTGCACGTCGGCGCCGGCACCTTCCTGCCCGTCAAGGCGGACGACACCGCCGATCACAAGATGCACAGCGAGTGGGGCGAGGTCTCGGCCGAGACCGCCGCAGCCCTGAACGCCGTCCGCGCCGCCGGCGGCCGCATCGTCTGCGTCGGCACCACCAGCTTGCGCCTTCTGGAAAGCGCCACGACCGAGGACGGCGTGGTCCAGCCCTTCCACGGCGACACCGCCATCTTCATCACGCCCGGCTACCGCTTCCGCGCCTGCGACGTGCTCATGACCAATTTCCACCTGCCGCGCTCGACCCTGTTCATGCTGGTCTCGGCCTTCGCCGGCATCAAGACCATGCGCGCCGCCTACGCCCACGCCATCGACAGCGGCTATCGCTTCTATTCCTATGGCGACGGGAGCCTGCTGTTCCGGAGCGACGCATGACCGACGACCTGCCCGATGATCTCGCCGCCTCTCTCGACATCCTCGCCTCGGCGGCGAGCGAGCTTCAGGACCCGTGGTGGATTTTCGGCGGGGCGGCCATGGTGCTGGCGGGGCTTCAGGACTGGCGCGCGCCCGACATTGACATCATGGCCAGCCCGCGCGACGCCCGCCGCCTGATCGAGGCCCTGCACGGCCAGGTGGTCGAAGACCCCGGCGAGGGCGTGTTCCGTTCGCAGGTGTTCGGCCAGATCCTGACCACGCCGGTGCCGCTGGACGTCATGGCGGGCCTGGACGTGCGGGCGGGCGGCGACTGGGTGCCCGTGACCTTCTCGACCCGCGTGCCGATCGTGCTGGAGGACTTCACCGTCTTCACCCCGTCGATCACCGAGCAGATCGAGACCTGCCGCCTGTTCGGCCGGCCCAAGGACCTGCAGCGCGCCGAAATGCTGGAAAGCCTGCGCTAACTTTCTTCCCCCGCTCATCCCGGCGGACGCCGGGATCCAGTTCTTTGGGTGACAGGGCGGACCGTTCCGTGGTTGAGCAATCTCGAATTCACGCCGCCAGTCTGCGGCTCTCACTGGATCCCGGCGTCCGCCGGGATGAGCGGAGTCCCTGTTGCCCTTCCCGTTTGAAATTTCCGCCACCGAAGGCCGCGCCCGCACCGGGGTGCTGAAGACCCCGCGCGGCGACATCCGCACCCCCGCCTTCATGCCCGTCGGCACCGCCGCCACGGTCAAGGCGCTGACGGTGGATCAGGTCAAGCAGACAGGCGCGGATATCCTGCTAGGCAACACCTATCACCTGATGCTGCGCCCCGGCCCGGAGCGGATGGAGCGCCTCGGCGGGCTGCATAATTTCATGCGCTGGGACAAGCCGATCCTGACCGACTCCGGCGGCTTCCAGGTCATGAGCCTGTCGGGCATTTCCAAGCTGACCGAGGAGGCCGTGACCTTCTCCAGCCATATCGACGGCTCCAAGCACGTCCTGACGCCGGAACGTTCGATCCAGATTCAGGCCGACCGGCTCGGCTCCGACATTGTCATGCAGTTGGACGAATGCGTCGCCTGGCCCGCCGAGGAAAAGCGCGCCCGTCAGGGCATGGAGCTGTCAGCCCGCTGGGCGCAGCGCTCCAAGAACGCCTTCGGCACGCGCGACACACAGGCCCTGTTCGGCATCCAGCAGGGCTCGACCTATGAAAACCTGCGCCGGGAATCCTCGGAACGGCTGCAAGAGATCGGCTTCGACGGCTACGCCCTGGGCGGTCTGGCTGTCGGCGAAGGCCATGAAGCCATGTGCGAGGTGCTGGACTATGCGCCCGAGTTCCTGCCCAAGGACCGCCCCCGCTATCTGATGGGCGTCGGCAAGCCCATTGATCTGGTCGAGGCGGTCTATCGCGGCGTTGACATGTTCGACTGCGTCCTGCCGACCCGCGCTGGTCGCCACGGTCAGGCCTGGACCTGGGACGGGCCGATCAACCTGAAGAACGCCCGCTTCGCCGAGGATCAGGACCCGCTGGACATGGCCGTGCCCTGCCCCGCGTCCAACGACTATTCGAAGGCCTACCTGCACCACCTGATCCGCGCCGACGAGATTCTCGGCAAGGTGCTGCTCAGCTGGCACAACATCGCCTTCTTCCAGGCCCTGACGGCGGCGATGCGGGAAGCGATCAGCGAAGGCCGCTTCGAACAGTTCCGGCGCGACTTCCACGCCCGCCACGTCAAACGCTGACGACGCTTAGCTCGGCTGCACCGCAGGCCTCGGCCGGAACCAGTCGGGGGCGGCGGGCGGGGCGCAGTTCCGCTGCATCCCTATGCCCTTCAGGAAGGCGCGGCGCATCCGCCCCGCCTGGATGGCGGACTGGACGTGCTTGCTGTGCTGGTCGGCGCCCGACAGTTTCCTGATCCAGTTGCGACCGGGGATGAAGTCCGTCGTCGTGTTGCGGATGGCCTCCAGTGTGGCGCGCGCCGCCGCGTCGGCGGCGCGTTCGCTGAGGAAGCTTCCGTCCTGCGACGGCGGCCGGTCGGCGTCCGGACCCAGCGCCTCGTCCAACCGCGCGATCTCGGCGCCGATGGTCGTGCACTGGTTCAGGTTGCGCAGATCATAGGGATTGGATTCCGCCTGCAGCAGCACCGTCGGAATGTATTCCCGACGCAGGTTGAAGTCCTCCAGCGGCGCAGTGGCGGCCTCGCCGAAGCCGGCCCCGACCTCGCGCGCGCCGCCCACAGCGGAACGGCCGGCGTTGCAGCCAGACAAGGTCGTCGCCATCACAGCGGAAACAAGCAGAACAATGCGCATGCCGCCTTAGATCATGGCGGACGCCGGGGGTGAAGTCGCCCTTGAGCGGATGGGGCGTCGACGGATAAGGCGTCAGCGGATGGGGCGGGCGTTGAAGCGGTCCTGGTTGGCCTTGCGCGTTTTCTTGCCCTGACCACCGTGCGCCTCGGTGCGGATAGGGCGGGTGTTGTGATTGCGACCTTGCTGCTGACCCTCGGCGCCGGTGGCGTCGCCCTCGTCAGCATATTCCGCCACCTCGCCCGCCGCCGGGGCCGCCAGGGTCGAATCGGCCACGTCGTGCGCGGTGTAGGACTTGGGTTCGGGGTGAACGGCTCGGTTCTGCTCGCGCGCCTGATCGTTCGGCGCAGACGGATCGTTCACTGCGTTCTGGGACGTGGCGTTGGAAGAGGTGGTGTTCTGATGCGGCATGGCCGATCTCCCTTGCACTTCTGACCAAAACCAAGGGCGACGAACGGTCGTTCCGTCGCCGGGCCTGGGAGTTCAGAAAAAAGGGGAGATGGTACGCCCCCTCGGGCTCGAACCGAGGACCCTCTGATTAAAAGTAAGACGAAGTATTGATTTCATTGGGTTTCAGGGCTTTTCAGGTAATTTGATAAATACCTGTTTATATTTGATTTTCCCGCTCAGTACCGTCCAACGCTTTCCATGTAGTCTCTGCTTTTTGTGCCCCATATGTGCCCCAAAATGCTTTGGGGCACAGACAAATCTGGCATACTTGCCTCATGCCCAAGGTCCGCCTGACAGACAAATACGTTGCGTCCATCGCCGCCCCGTCGGGGATGCGGCTCGACATCTTCGACGAGAACCCACTCGGCGCGGGCCTCATGCTGCGAGTTAGCGAAACCGGGCGGAAGTCCTGGACGCTCCGCTACCGGACCGAAGACGGCGACCAGCGCCGCCTCGGCCTCGGCATCTATCCCGCTGTTTCACTGGCCGACGCTCGAAAGCGATGCGCCCAAGCCCGCCTCCAGGCCTCGGATGGCGCCGATCCCTCTGGTGAGAAGCGTCGAAAGAAGGTCGAGCGCCGCTCGCAGACCATCAAGACATTCCAGGATCTCAGCGTCGCCTATTTCGCAGCCACTGAACGCGGAGAATGGAAGCCACGCGGAAAACGCAAGCGGGAGTCCACGATCGCCGGCGAGCAATGGCTTTGGACGAAGCATATCGAACCGACTCTTGGGGCGCTTCGACTTGAGGACGTGACCCCGGCGGCCATTAAGACGCTCCTGCGGAGACTGATCGCGAAGGGCCAGGACACGAGCTCTAATCGCGTCCGCGCACAGATCCGTCAGATGTTCAATTATGCGATTCTGGAGGCCGAGGCGGTCACAGTGAATCCCGTCGCCAAGGTTCCGCCGTTGGGAGACGAGTCGCCCCGTGACCGCGTACTGCGCGACGAAGAGATCGGCGCGATTTGGCGAGGCTTGGACGACCCAACGGTCCTGACGTGCGCGAAGAGCGCACGACGCAAGAACCAGCGCGTTTACGTCAGCCGCCCCGTCGGCATTGCGATCAAGCTGCTGCTCCTCACCTTGCAGCGCCGCCATGAGGTCGCAAATATGACGCGAGCGGAGGTCGACCTCGAACAAGCTGTCTGGACGATACCGGCCTCGCGAACCAAGAACGGCCGAGCTACGCATGTGCCGCTGTCACCGTGCGCCTTGGCCCTCATTCGGGAGGCGATGGCGCTCGTCAACGAACCCACGCCGTTCGTCTTTCCCGCACGGTGGGACCGCAGCAAATCGCTGACTCCAGCTGCGTTGAGTCGCGCCCTGCGGGATGTACGAAGCGCCCTCTCGTTGCCAACGCTTACCCCGCACGACCTGAGACGTACGGCGGCGAGTAATATGGCGAGTGAACGTCTTCGGATTTCACCTTTCGTCATCGGACGAATTCTCAATCACACGAGCGAGAAAGGCGGCGCTGCTGCGGTCACACTTTCGACCTACGCCCTTTACGACTTCATGGCGGAGAAGCGTTCAGCGCTTATCGCATGGGACCGCCTGCTCGCCTCTATCCTGACAGCGTGCGCAGAGGCTGCTTAGCCCTTCACCCGAGCGAGCGCCTGTCGACCCGCAGGCGCAGATCGGTCTTCGCAACGAGCCTTACACCCTGATCCTCGAAACCACTTTCGAGACCTGGCCCGGCGTGGCGGCCTTGTTCGGCGTGATACCGCCGCGCGCGCGGATCTGGTCCGGCTGGTCGGGGGTCGGGCCCGAAGCAAACAAGGGCGCTGTCTTCCTCACGCTGGCCAAGCGGGTGGATATCACGCCCGAGCAGGTCGCCCAACGACGACATGATATTCAAAAAAGCGGCTTCTCCATCGCCATGGGCAACGCAAGCGACGCGGTCAAAGCGAACGACCGTCATGACCGACAGCAACGAAGACGACGGGTTCGCCAAGGCGGCACCGTCCGTCCCGGCAGGCAATCCCAGATTGTAGTTTAGCCGCTCTGCTTGGACCTCTCAGCCATGACCCCGAAAGTCATTGCATTCACGCCCCCGCCCGACGGCAGGTTCCACTGACATCAAGAAATTTCCTGGGAACCGTTTGAGCCGCGCCAGCCTTCTTTTGACGCAAATCGGAGAGGATCTGTCCATGAAACTACTGCTCCCGGCTCTCGTCACGACAGCTTTACTTCTGACGGCATGCAGCGACCACAAAAAGGCCGATGAAGGCCGCGTCGAAGGTCCGGCAGTGGCCCCATCCGAAAGCCCGCGAAATCCTGCGGTCGACACCGGCGGCACAGAACCTCTGACTCCCGGAGCGAACTCCTTCACTGAAGCCCAGGCGCGATCGGCGATCGAGAAGAAAGGCTACACCGCGATTGGTCCCCTGAGCCAGGACACCCAGGGCATCTGGAGCGCAACGGCCACCAAGAACGGCGCTAAGACCAAGGTGTCGGTCGATTACAAGGGCGAAGTCGTCGCTGGCTGACCCCCAGGCCTTTCCCCACTCTTTTGAAGGAGCTCTTCATGGCTACTGTCACGCGACTTTTTGATCATCATGCCGAGGCGCTTGACGCCGTGGCTGAACTCGAGGCGGCGGGGTTTGACCACTCCTCCATAAGCATCGTGTCAAACAACGCCGACAACTGGCATTCCGGCCATGACCGCATCGACGGGGCGGATGGCGCCTTGGGCGATCGGAACGGCGCCGGGGAGAACGATGTCGCCCACGGAGCCGGCAAGGGCGCGGCGACTGGCGGCGCAATCGGCGCGGGAGCGGGCATCCTGGCTGGGCTGGGCATGCTGGCTATTCCTGGCCTTGGCCCTGTCGTTGCCGCGGGCTGGCTGGCGTCAGCAGCCCTGGGCGCGGTCGTTGGCGGTGCAGCGGGCGGCGCCACGGGTGGCCTGCTCGGCGCACTCAAAGAGGCTGGACATAATGACGAGGAAGCCAATGTATACGCAGAAGGGGTTCGCCGTGGCGGCACCCTGGTGAGCGTCAAAACGACCGATGCTGATCGCGCCCGGGTCGAAACCATTCTCCAGGGCCGCCGGGGGTTCGATGCGGCTACGCGAGGCGAGGCCTATCGCCAGAGCGGCTGGACAACCTTTGATCCTCGATCCGATCCCTACTCCATCGACCAGATCAACGAAGAACGCTCGCGATATCGCTGAGCCTTGCCAGGAGCCCTCGCCAAGCCGGCGGGGGCTTTATTCTGCTCGCCCTGGTTTCCGCCTGCGCCGATCAACCACTTTCGCCGATGTAGCCATGTCGCTCGAAAGATCCGATTGTCGCCTTTCCTCTTCTAGCCCAGGCGAGCCTCAAGCGCCTGCGTCACGGCCAGTCGTTGGAAGAGGCATGGCTCCCGAGTTTTTTGATCGTCCCGCAGAAACCGTCGCCCGCGAACTGATCGGCGCGACCATAATGGTCGATGGTGTGGGCGGCCGCATCGTCGAGACGGAAGCTTATGACGCGGGTGACCCGGCTTCCCACAGCTTTCGAGGGCCGACCGCGCGCAACGCGCCAATGTTCGGACCGCCCGGCCGGGCCTACGTTTATCGGGTTTACGGCCTGCACTGGTGCTTCAACATCGTCTGCGATGCGTCGAATGCGGGCAGCGCTGTCCTGGTTCGCGCTCTCGAACCGACTGTGGGCATTGAAACCATGCGCGCGCGCCGCGGTGTTGCGACCGCCCGCGATCTCTGCTCCGGCCCCGGGAAACTCTGTCAGGCTCTTGCGATCGACAGCGGTCTGAACGGCGCGTCCGTCCTCGAGACGCCGATGGCGATGTCCATGGCGCCCTCCGCCCCTGCGATCACCCGGGGCAGGCGGATCGGAATCAGCGTCGGCCTTGCTACGCCCTGGCGGTTCGCCGAAGCCGGATCCCGCTTTTTCCGCGCCATGGAGGGTGAGACCGCATGAGCGAAATAATGGCAGCCAGGCCCATGGAAGCTCAGCCGGCAAGGGCGCTGCCGAAGGGGCCAGGCTGGTGGTACGAACCCAAATGGGACGGTTTCCGGTGCCTGGCCTTCAAGGCGGACGATCGGGTGGAACTGCTGGCAAAATCCGGCAAGTCGCTGAACCGGTTCTTCCCCGAGGTTGTGGAGCGTCTCAGAGCCGTGCCCGAGGCCCGGTTCGGACTCGACGGCGAACTGCTGGCGCAGGCCGGCGACGACTGGTCCTTTGAAGTTCTGCAGGCGCGTTTGCATCCTGCAGCGTCGCGTGTTCGCCGCCTCGCTGTCGAAACACCGGCCGCCTTAGCCGTCTTCGACATGCTGGTCGATACCGACGGCGCTGACCTTCGAAAAGAGCCGCTGAGCTACCGTCATGCGCGGCTGGAGGCGTTCACCGAGATCCACGGCGACGTCGGGCTGACGCTCAGTCCGGGAACGGCCGATCCGATCCAGGCTCAGGCCTGGCTCGATGGCGCCCTGCTGGAAGGCGTCGTCGCCAAAAGGCTGGACGGCCCCTACGCCGAGGGCGAGCGGGCGATGGTGAAGATCAAGCGGCTACGGTCGGCCGACTGCGTCGTCGGCGGCTTCCGCTACGCCAGGAGCGGCCGCGTCGCAGGTTCCCTGCTTCTTGGACTTTACGACGACGCGGGTCGCCTTAACCATGTCGGGTTCACCTCAGGTTTCGCCGGCGTCGACAGGGCGGAACTGACCCATCGACTAGAGGCGCTCAGAGGGGGAACAGGCTTCACCGGACGGACGCCAGGGGGGCCGAGCCGCTGGTCCGAAGGCCAGTCCGCCGAATGGGAACCGCTGCGGCCCGAAATGGTCGTGGAGGTGTCGTTCGACTATGTAACGGACGAGCGCTTCCGTCATGGGACAGGATTGCTGCGCTTCAGACCTGACAAGGCGGCGGAGCAGTGTCGGATGGAGCAACTGAAGTCGTGAGCGCAAAAACACTTCGCCGCCGCTCGCGCAGCATCCCCCAACGTCTTCCCGGGAGATCGCGTCCGGCGATTTGCTTGCGGTGGCCGGGAAAGGAACAACGACGCCATTGGCGACGACCGGGGCGGCAGCCCGAGATGGAGTGCGAAAGCTACGAACTCGAGCGCATCTGCGGCGCCGCTTGGATCAACGCCCCTATAACCATATTGTCCTTTTCGTTGGAGGAAGCATGGCTGGCGGATGGACCCGAGACGGCGCCGTTCTGGACCAAATTCATGACACGGTCGTCGACGGGGTACTCACGGCTCGCGCTCGAATCCCGACAGGTCCTGGATCGGCGGAGTGCGTCGAATGCGGTGAGGCCATTACCGAAGCCCGGCGCCTGGCTATGCCAGGCGTTAGGACGTGTGTTCCGTGTCAATCCGGTCGCGATGGCCGGATAGTCATAGGCGGCATCAACCGCCGGGGCAGCAAAGACAGCCAACTCCGTTAAGGCTCGCACTGATCGCAAAGTTCGCACGGCGGCGCTGACGGCGCAGAACGAATGAGGGCGGCTCCATGGATGCGCCGCTGCAGGCGAGGTCTCCAGATCGATGTGGACGCCGCCTGGCGCGGCGATCATCCAGCGCCTGCCTTCCTCGGCAAGGCAACGGCCATCGACCATGAACAAGGGCAGGTTCCGAAACTCCAAGGCGTAGAGTTCCGAACGCGGCCGATCGATCATCACCGCATGGATGGATGTGGCGCCCTCACGGGCATCGTCATCCAGAAAGCCTGTCGACGCCAACTCCCTCGGCTTCACCTCCGTGATGGATCGGGCGTAAAGCCCGATCATTGCGGTCAGAGCTTCTCTCGAGCCGCTTCCAGATCGCGGACAAGCCGGGCCTGTGCGTCGCCGAAACGCTGCTGCTCTTCATCTTGCCGCCCCTCAAGGGCCTTCATGTCGCGCTCCAGGTCGCCCATGGCTTCGGCATGCGACCGCTTGAGGTCCTGCAACTGGCCTTCCAGGATTTCGACCCGGCGCCTCTGAGCGGCGGTCGGTCCGGCCGGGATATTCTTCTTTTCGGGGCGAGGTTCAGCCTGCCCGACGTCGACGACCAGACCGCGCTCCATGACCTGGCCTGGAGCGGCGCGTGCTGCCTCAGCGTCCTCGCTGTCCGGCGCCTCTCGAGCCAGACCCGAGGCGAAGATATCCTGCTGGATGCCCCACGCCGCCAGGGCCTTGGGCCGCGAGGAGGCCGCCACGGTGAAGCGGTGAAAGCCGTCCGACCATTCAAAGATCTTCAGCCTCAGGGCCATGCTTTGACCTAGGCGGATATAGCCTTCTGGATCTCCTGCGCCTTTTGCAAATGGGCCTCGATCTTAGGAAGGACGCTACGCGCATGCTCGGCGAGCACCGGGGCGTCGGTGTTGTCCGAGAAGCCGCGATGCAGGGTCAGGGCCTCCTGGTGAGCGGCCACCTGCTGATCGATATAGACCCTGTCGAAATCGGCTGCGGCGGCGGACTGGAGATTGTCCAGAAGCCCCTTGCGGCGCTGGTCGAGCTCCGTAGGGAGGGCGACGCCCGGCGCGGCCGTCGGCGCTGCCGCCTTCAAGGCGTTACTGGCGGCGGTGTGATCGGTCTTGATCATCTGCGCGAGCGCTTTGACATCGGCGCGAGCGCCGCGCTCGAGCGCAATATTCGCCGCCTGGATTTCATACATGTCTCCCATGGCGGCCGCCGGCACATAGGCGCTCACGAGGTTGCTTCCCAGGGTGGCTGCAGAGGTCTGGCCGACCGGCGCCGATATCGCGTCCTGGGTTTTGTCTACGGCCTTGTTTCCTCCTTGAGGGCTGCAGGCGGCAAGGAACGCAGCCGCAGCAGCGGCGAAGAGGGCGTCACGCTTCATCTCGGTTCTCCCGTTTGTGTGATTACAGAAGCGCGCGGGCGGCAATGGGGTTTCCCTTTTGCGGCCCTTTCCCGCCAAATTCCTGGCGGCTCCAAAACGCTTCAAGTCGCCTCGATGCGTTCGAACCCCGCCATCAAGCCCGGCGCACGACTTCCCGGGGCGGCTCGGCCGGCCGCCCAAAGGCGTCGAATTCCGACGGGCGCGCCTGGGTTCGCTTCAAAAGTCTTGGCCAGCCCCCGCATCGGCTTCTGGGAGCCTGACGGTTCGGGAGCGATACCGCGACCGCGACGTTGCCCCACAACAAAATGCGGAGAAGACCATGCAGATATTGCGCGACAACGGGCTGACCATCGTTCTCATGCTGCTCTTCGCAGCCAGCATACTGGGTCATGCCCTGGCGGGGTGGCGCGTCGGTATTTCGGATGCGCTCAGTCATGGTCAAGATGCATCCACGCTCACCGCCTACGTGGTCAGTCCGCAGTTCCTCTCGAGCGTCTTTGAGAACTGGGAGAGTGAATTCCTCCAGATGGCCGCCTATGTCGTCCTCACCGCCCTTCTCATCCAGCGCGGATCCTCCGAGTCCCGGAATCCGGATGCGCCGCCGCGCGACGACAATCTGGAGCGTAAGGCCCGCGACGCCTCCGCGCCTTCCGCCCTACGCTGGGGGGCCTTCTCGCGTGCCGTCTATTCGCGGTCGCTGGGCCTGACGCTCGCTCTCCTGTTCGTCATGTCCTTCGTCATCCACTGGACCCAGAGCGCCCGGGTCGCCGCAGAAGAAGCGGTTCTGCATGGCGAAATCCCACAAGGCGTCGTCGCCTATCTGGGCGATCCCCAGCTCTGGTTCGAATCCTTCCAGAACTGGCAGAGCGAATTCCTTTCCACCGCAGTGCTGGTGGTCTTGTCCATCTACCTGCGGCAGCGGGAATCGCCGGAATCCAAGCCTGTCGATGCGCCTCACCGCCAGACAGGTGAGTAGTCCCCTCGCCTACCCGGGACATTGTGTGACCTTCGGGCGGCCCACAGCCGCGGCACGTACAGGCGTAACGGCGGGCCGTGGCGGGCTACGAAGAGGTGGGGCGGTCGCAAAGGCGAACGGTCATGCCCGACGGCAAGCTAAGCGTTCCGCTTTGAGGGGCTTCTTTAAGGAGGAACGACCCGGACGCCGCCGCTACGGGCTGGCAATCCGGGCCGTGTGCACCTTTGGACGGAGAGGGTGCACCGAGTTAGCGCCGGGACCTGGATATGGTTCCTCCTACGGTCCTAGAGGACGTGCTGGCTGCACATCGATGCGCCGCGGGAAAATCTGTCGCATTGCGCTTGCGGCAGCAGTCGGGGGCGCGGGGAGACCAAGGCTGGAGGGATTGCTCCTACGCTATTGGACTTCGACATCGCGGAACCGACGTCCTACGGCGTACGTTGCTGGACGCGTGGCCGCGGGGGGAAGTCAGTTGAAATCGAGACCGCAGATGGCCAAGAGCCCGACGGACGATCGATATCGTCTCCTCATCGAATCCATCACCGACTATGCGATCTACATGCTGGATACGGATGGGCGCATCACCAGCTGGAACCCCGGAGCGCGGCGATTCAAGGGTTATGAGGCAGACGAAATCATCGGCGAGAACTTTGCGCGATTCTACACAGGAGAAGACCGCGCGAGAGACCTGCCCCGGAAGGCCCTGGCCCGCGCCGTCGAAGAGGGACGCTTCGAGGCCGAGGGTTGGCGGATTCGCAAGGACGGCACACGTCTGTGGGCCCATGTCGTCATCGACCCTGTGCGAAGCCCCGAAGGAGAGCTCCTTGGCTTCGCCAAGATCACCCGCGATCTAACGGAACGGATGCAGGCGCAGGAGGCCCTCCGCAAGACCCAGGAGCAACTCCGGATGCTCGTCCAGGGCGTCACCGATTACGCGATCTACATGCTGGGCCGGCAAGGCGAAATCATGAGCTGGAACGCCGGCGCCGAACGGATCAAGGGGTATCGGCCCGAGGAGATCATCGGCGATCATTTTTCGCGTTTCTACACGCCCGAGGATCAGGCTGGAGGCGCGCCACGACGAAACCTGGAAATCGCGGCCTCCGAAGGTCGTTTCGAGACCGAAGGATGGCGGGTCCGAAATGGGGGCGACCGGTTCTGGGCCCATGTCGTGATCGACGCCATACGGAACGAGCAGAACGACGTCATTGGTTTCGCCAAGGTCACGCGCGACATCACGGCCCGATTGGAACAGGAACGGGAGCTCGCGGCCACGCGCGAAGCCCTGTTTCAGTCACAGAAGATCGAGGCGGTGGGCCAACTTACCGGCGGCGTCGCTCATGACTTCAATAATCTCCTCGCGGCGATTCTCGGCAGCCTGGAACTGGTTCGCAAACGAATCTCCGACGATCCGCGCGTCACCCCGCTTCTCGAGAACGCCATCAAGGCTGCTGAGCGGGGAACCGCCCTCACGGAGCGCATGCTGGCCTTTGCGCGCAAGCAGGAGCTCAAGATCGAAACCGTCGACCTGCCCGACCTTGTCGGGGGAATGCTGGAGTTTCTCCAGCGCACCATCGGCGGTCCGATCGAGGTGGGCCTATCATTGCCGCCCGATCTTCCGCCCGTCCTGACCGACCCCTGCCAACTGGAGGCCGCGATTCTGAATCTAGCGGTGAACGCCAGGGATGCCATGCCGGGCGGGGGAAAAGTGACCGTCTCGGCCCGGCGCGAGCATGCCGCCCGCGCGACTTCCGGCCTCGCCGCCGGGGATTACGTGGTGCTGAGCGTGGCGGACAACGGCGCGGGCATGGCCCCCGAGACGCTCGCCCGGGCCACTGAGCCATTTTTCACCACCAAGGGCGTCGGCAAGGGGACCGGACTGGGTCTGTCGATGGTCCATGGTCTCGCGGCTCAGGCGGGCGGCGCCGTCGTCCTTGAAAGCAAGCTGGATCGGGGAACGACCGTGCATCTCTGGCTGCCCGTCGCCGACAGCGAGCAGCAGCGCCGGGGCCATGTCGTTCGTTCCCCTGAGTCCGCGACCGTCTCCACGGGAAGGACGACCATTCTCGTGGTGGACGATGATGATCTGGTGCTCGTCAACACGACCGCGATGCTCGATGATCTCGGGCACGCCGTTATTGCAGCCAGGTCCGGGGCGGAGGCGCTGCGCGCGCTTGGGAATCGTCCCGACATCGACCTGATCGTAACCGACGAAATGATGCCCGGTATGACGGGGTCCGAACTCGCAGCCGCCGTGCGGCAGCGACGACCGGACCTGCCGGTCCTTCTAGCCACGGGTTATGCGGATCTCGACCCGGACAGCAGCGCTCTCAGAGTCAGCCTGCCCCGGCTTTCCAAGCCCTTTTCCCAGGCTCAGCTCGCCAAGGCGGTTGCGGCGACCATGGCCTAGACCTGGGACGCAGCGCCTCGGCAAAGAACGGCGACCCGCACGCGGGTCGCCGCAGTCGTCCTTGCGCCTTCTCAGTTAACGGCGGTGTTCCCAGCCACGCCGGGACGCTTCCGCATGCCCACGGGAGTCCCCGAACCATCCCCCATGGCCCTGATCAGAGGGACCCGAGGAACGATTGTCATCGTAATGTTCGTTCCTCCCGCGGCTTTCCCAACCGCGTCGCGCAGCTTCTGCATGACCCCGGGAATCGCCATACCAACCCCGTCCGTCGCCGTCGTCTCCGGAACGGGAGCGATTCATGTCATCATCTCGTTCGCGACTGCGGTATGAGCGATCATCGTCATGGCTCATGAATCGGCCGTGATCATCCCTCTCACGATCAGACATCTCCCGGGAGGAGCGGCCGACGTCGTCGTCCCGCGATGACCTGCCCCTTTCATCCCAGCCGCGGCGAGCGGCCTCAGCGTGGCCGCGAGAATCTCCGTACCATCCGCGGCGCCCGTCACCACCGACCTCCTGCCTTCCCGAAGCCCGGTAGTCATCGTCACGGCTCATGTAGCGGCCCTCGTCGTCGCGACGCCGGTCGTCAGACCCCATGTAATCACGCCGGTCATCCTCGTAGCTGCGGCTCTCGCCGCGGCTTCGCGCCGCCATGGAATGGCCCTCGGGGTCGCCAAACCAACCGCTCCGCCCGCGGCCTTCGCGACGATCGTCGTCCTCTCTCGAGCCGCCCCCGCGAGATCCGGCTGAAGAATAGCCGCCTCGCGAACCGCGATCGTCGTCATCGCCGATGAAACGGCCGCGTTCGTCGCGCTCGGGACCTTGATGTCTAGCCATGTCAAACTCCTCGCCTGATGAATCTGTATTTTGAAGTTGCTGGAACGACACGGGCCGGGTTGGACGAAGAGGTCCGCCCTGCTCATCAAGCCGACGCCGTCTCTTCTGGATACGTCGACCCAGCTCGGCGGTGTCGACGCCGGCTGCCTGCGCCTTGGCGAAGATGCCGGTTCCGGCGGCCTCCTCCTCGGCGACATGGTGTTTGATCTGCTCCGACAACACCTTGACCTGGGCATCGCGAAAACCGTCATCCGGCCGCCCGTCAAGAAGCTCTATGATCAGAAGCTTGGCGCTGTCATGCTCCACCTGGGCTTCGTCCAGGGGCTCGTCGTCGGAGGCGGCCGCCCTGCGGCAAGCGGGGTAGAAGATCTCTTCTTCCAGAATGGTATGAGTAATCAGATCCCTGCAAATCTGGCTGACCAGTTCTTGCTTGCGCGGAGGGGAGGCCGTTTCGTATTCCGCAAAGAGACCTTCCACCCGGCGGTGATCAGATTTGAGCAACGCAATGGCGTCGGTGGAATCTGCGCCGTTCCCCCTCCCCTTGCTCAAGGTTTTTCCTCCCGCCTTGGACGGACTGGCTGGCTTGCCAACGGATGACGTGGCTCCACCCGGAGCCTCGTCTTCCCTTCCCCCCGCCTGGAGTTGCTTTCCCGCAGCCGCCGTGAGCTCCGTCGATGATGTCTGAGTCACGCCTAATCCAGCGTGCTCGTCCGCGTTCTGCATGATCGTCACCTGCTGTTCGATTGAGACAGAGGGATAATCGGCTCGTGGCCTGAGAGTTTCAGCGTCGCGGTTGAGATACGGCACAACGACACTGCACGACGCCAGCGTCGCCATATTCATTGGCTCTGGCTGCCGCGGCCCCGGGCCTATCGCTGCGGGCGTCCCTGTGCCCGGCTGGCGAAGGATTCGTTCTCAATGGTCCAGCGCGCCCTGTCTGATCCGCCCCATTGTGAAGGGGTCCTCCAGCAAGGCGGCCACTTCACGGGAAAAGGCCAACTGCGCCTCGGCTTCATCAGCAATGATGCGTCCAGGCGCGGCTCGACCACTCGACAATTTAAACCAGACTTCTCTTCGCTGTCTGGCCCCCAGGTGCTCGATCCGCTCCAGCTTAAAGCCAGCCTGCGCCCGGATCAGCTTCTTCATCGTCGACATGAGCGCCTCCTGACGAAGGGGATTCAGGTCGGGTCAGCATCTTTGGTTCCGCAAGGCACCAGGCTTGGCGTCGGCTGGATGGACGATCCTTCGTTCAACTGTCGGACTCGACCTGGACCGGAGCGATGTGCCCCTCGCGTTTATCAATCAGCCGATTCCGGCCCCGCCGGTGACGCCCCAGACCTCGCCGGTGACGAAGCTTGCTTCCTGTGACGCCAGCAGAACATAGACCGGGGCGATCTCGACCGGCTGGCCAGGGCGGCCGAAGGCGCTGTGGGCGCCGAATTTCTCGACCTTTTCCTGGGGCTGGCCGCCGCTGGGCTGCAGCGCGGTCCAGAACGGGCCGGGGGCGACGGCGTTCACGCGCACGCCCTTCTCAATCATCTGCTTGGCCAGCGCCTTGGTGTAAGCGACGATTCCGGCCTTGGTCGTGGCGTAGTCCAGAAGGATGTCAGACGGCTCATAGGCCTGGATCGATGCGGTGGTGATGACGGCTCCGCCAGGCGGCAGATGAGGCGCGGCCGCCTGACAAAGCCAGTGCAGAGCGTAGAGGTTGCTCTTGAGCGTCGCGTCGAAATCGTCCGTCGAAACATGGGATATGTCCTCGCGGAACTGCTGATGCCCAGCGTTCACGACCAGGATGTCCAGCCCGCCGAAAGCGTCGAGCACTCGGTTCACCATCGTCGCGTTCCAACCTTCGTCGCAGATGTCGCCGGGCAGGGCCAGGGCTTTCACCCCTGCCTTCTCGAGCAGAGCGATGACATCCTTCGCGTCGACTTCTTCCGAGGGCATGTAGCCAATAGCCACATCGGCGCCTTCGCGGGCATAGGCGATGGCCGTGGCGCGACCGATGCCGGAATCCCCGCCGGTGATCAGGGCCTTTCGCCCCTTCAACCGTCCTGAGCCCTGGTAGCTATCCTCGCCGTGATCGGGCTTGGGCTCCATCTGGGATGCCAGGCCAGGGGCGGGCTGCGGCTGGCCGGGAAATGGCGGCTGCGGATACTGATGACGCGGATCCTGCATCTTCAAGCGGTCGGGCATGGCCAAATCTCTGAACATTGAACGGACCCTGCGCTAAGTCGTTTGGAAGGCGGCGCGTTCCGCGCTCGAGTTGGCGCGAGCCTCTTGAGCTGCCGTTCCTCTCGGGTGGGTCCTTCGTCTCTGCCGCTCCATCCCAAGGGACCTGCCGTCGAGGTATGCACAAGCCCGGGGTCTCTGCCGGGTCTTCAGCGAAAGAGGATTAAGGAGTTGGCTGGCCGGCGCAGGGGTCCGCTCCAGAGGGCAACCTTTCCGCGCCGCCACCGTTCCTCAATCTGGGATCAGACACCGGCTTAGGCTTGGTCCGGGACTGATCGTCGCGTCGAGCAAAAAGGCTCCGCCTTCGAGGCCCGTTCCGGTTTTGCCCGGAGCGGGCTTTCGTCGCTTCAACAGCTGCCTGGCGGGCCGCTAGGATGTCCCCGAGGGATAAACCGGCCCCCAAAACAAAGCAGGCCATTCCGCCTCGGAGCGGGTCCTTCTGATGGAGGAGCCGAAAGAGCCGCACTTCACGCATGAACGGCCTTGGCGGGGCTTAGACGAGAGGCGCCGGCCACGGGCGCGATCCGCCTTGGAAAGGCGGGCCCGCCATCTGCACATGGATTCCAGATTTGCCGAGCCTGCTTCTTAGTCTCGATAATGTGAACCTCGGTGTGGGGCGCGAGGGGTCACGTAGTCATCTCAGGCCGTCCTCGGCCAAGGTATAGGCGACGATGGCATTGGCGTGTCCGTGCCCCAGATCATGATCATTCTTCAGCATCGCCACCAGTTCCATGTGCTTGGCAGGATAGGCGTTGCGGACAATTTCCTGCCAATCAGAGATCGGACGTCCATACTTCTTCTCGATGGACGGAAAGTAGGACGCAGGTCCCACCACTAGATTATCGGCCACGGGGAACTCCTGAGGTTCAGGGGTGAATTGGTGCAGCTTAGGTCACAGACATCGTGCAGGAAATGCACGCGAGGTTCGTCTCGCCGACGTTGCGGTAGTTGCCATGACCAGCATCATGAGCCCCTTTCGCTCGCCTGATCAGGTTGAGCATCCGCTCGATCACTGTATCCGCACCTTTGTCGTCGCCAGACGCAACGCCCCCGGCTTGTGGTTCAGGACCAGAACACAAGCATTCGCTGGACTAGGTAAATTGAAGGTGGATGCTCCACGTTGCGGCCATCTGAGCGCGCGCCGATCGGTTGTCATCGCGCAACCGCAGCACTTCCCTCTGGGTCTCGCATACGCGGATTGTCTGCCTGATCCGCTCCCCCAGCGCTGAGTGGCGTGAGGCCAGTGTTTCGAGGATCGCCTGGGGTCCTGTGTCGACCATGGGGCATAGCGTTCAACCGCATCATCACTCCGAAGCGTTTGCATATGAGCTGGCCTGCGCGGAAATGACGATCGTCGCCCTCGTCCATGGCGTCGCCTTATCGGGGCTGCAGACCTGGTCAGCCCCGCTCACACCCGACGCCATCTCCGTCGCGGTCGAGGTGAGCGCCATAGCCGGGCTGGCCGCGCCTGATCGGAGCGGCCCCCGCCGCCCGGGCTTCGGCGCAGTTCGCATACGCGCCGCCGCCTCGCTTTGAGGGCGCACTTCCGATCAGGCCCTGAGGCCGTGCCGGAGCGGAGCTTCGCCGTCCGCCCCCATGACAGTGATAGTCGCCCGTCTTCCGGTTATTGTGGCAGCCATCGGCGTTGACGCCGCCGCTATGGGCCGAAACCGCAACCGGCAGAGCCAGGACTGCGGCCGACGCCGCGATGAGGGCGAGCTTCATGCTAGTGTCGACGGCCGCTATGGGCGCCGTACTGGCGAGCCCCTGATCGGTTTGCGTAGTGCCCGCCACGGTGCGACGAGCCCCGTCCGCCCCGATAGGACCCGCCATGCGACGACGAGTGACGGCTGCCGCTGTAGTGGGGACGGGAGCCCGACGAGCGGTGCGAGCCGGCGTAGCTCGCGGACGCCAGCGTCATGGCGGCGGCGGCGGCGAAAAGGCCGAGTGCTTTGAGCTTCATTTGCCCTCCCCAGGTGAACCAAGGAGTAAGCCCGCCGTAGTTGCGGAAGTCGAGTCATGCGGCATCCCTCCCCCCCTCCCCCTCCCATCATGGGACGGCAGGAGATGGGTCTGAACTTGGCCGACCTGGTGTGAGATGAACGAGCACCGCGACAAGGAGCCGACAGCGCGCGGATACCCGATCAAAAAAAGCCCCCCGCCGCCAAGGGCGAGAGGCCATAGTCAAGGAAGGGATCCAGAGCGCTTGTCGTCGGGCCGCCGCTACTCGCCCGTTACGACTCCACAATGGGAGAACGGCGTGTCAGGTTCCGCCCATGTGCAACAACTACCGCCTGCACGTCCCCGCCAAACAGCTCGCGGCGCCGTTTCGCGACGCCGGCCGGTCACTGGCCTTCTCCGGCGGCTTTCCGAACCTCGCGCCCGCCGACTACCATATCGGCGACAGCGCCCCTGTCGTCACCCTGGCCGACGGCTCGCCGCAACTGGCCATGACGCCCTGGGCCTGGAAGGGTCCTGCCGGAAAGCCGGTTTTCAACTTTCGATCTGACGGCCGCTCCTTCTCGAGCTCGACCCGCTGCCTGATCCCGGCCGACGGCTTCTACGAGTTCACGGAGCCCCGGGTACAGGGCAAGAAGACCAAATGGCTTTTCACCATGGCGGACCAGCCGTGGTTCTGGATCGCCGGCATCGTCAGGGAAGGCGCCTTCGCCATGCTGACGACGGCCCCGGGTCCGGACATTGCGCCCTTCCACGACCGGCAGATCGTCGTCTTGCCGCCCGGCGCCGGCGTCCACTGGCTCGACCTGACGGCGCCGGAAGAGCTGATCCTCACGCCTTCGCCGTCGGGCGCGCTCAACGTCGAAAGGGCATACCCGTGAAACCGCGCCGCGACCGCGCCGCCCGCGCCCTTTGCCGTCTCCATGACGTCCGGCGGACGCCTCCTCCGAGGGGAGACCGATGTGGATGTCCTACCTGCCGGAGGTCGACGCGGTCATGAGCGCCGCGCTGACGCCGGAGGAATGGGAACGCATCAGGGACGAGCCTTGAAGCAGCCTGTTGAGAACTGCCCGACGCCCTCGCCGCCTCCGTCAGGCAGCGGCGCCCTGGAGTTGAAGTCGGGAATGCCGCTGAGCTTTACCGGCCGGATCAGCTGGCTCGCGGGATTGGGTCTAGCCAGCGTCGCCGGCGGCCTCCTGGCGGCCGGTTATGCCCTGCATCCGTTGTGGTGGGCGCCGTGGCTTGCGCCAATCCCCCTGCTGATCGCTGCGGCGCAGTCCGCGCGCGCCAGCCGGATCGTCGGAGCCCTCGCCGGGGCGATCGCCGTCACCAGCGTGCTTTCCTACTATGTCGAGCAGACCGGCTGGGTCGGCGCCGCCGCGATCGCGGGCCTGCGCATCGGCGCCTGGATGCTGGCGACCCGGCTGACGATATCCGCCACGCGGCGGTTGCCGGTGTTTCTCGCAGGCATGGTCTTGCCCACTGCGGTCGCGGCGATGGAGATGGTGACGCTGATCGTCTCTCCCCATGGCGCCGCAGGCAGTCTCGCCTACAGTCAGATGGGGATGCCGGCCCTGGCCCAGGGCGGCGCAATCGGCGGCGTGCCAGCCGTCGTCTTTCTCATCTTGCTTCCGGGGTCGATGGCCGGCCTGATCCTCGCCTACCGGCCCGCCAGGGCGGAAGCCCTGCGCGCTGGCCTGGCGGCCGGTCTCGTTCTGTTTGCGGCGGCCCTCTTTTCAGCGGCCCGGTTGGGCGCTGCGCCTCTCGGCCCATCCGTCCCGATCGGGATCGTGGCCAGCAACCGGTTCGAAGGCATCCCGCACCGGTGGGACCTCGTCTGGGCGCTCTACGGTCCCGCCATTCCCGGCGCCGCGACGCCCGGCGGCGTGGTGGTCATTCCGGAGAAAATCGCCCTGCTCGACGCCGACCAGGCCGCACGGGCCGCCGCTCAGGTCTCGCATGCATCCGTGACCAGCGGGGCGACGATCATCGTCGGCATCGAGGTCAAGAACGGCCCGGTCTATCGCAATCGGGCGCTGGTCGCCTGGCCGGACGGCCGTACCGGCTGGTACGACAAGCAAAGGCTCGTGCCGGGGAGAGAGGATCGGGACCAGCCGGGCAAGACACCCCTGCGCTGGCCTCTCGCCGGCGGTGAGGTCGGCGTGGCCATCTGCAAGGACATGCACATCCCGTCCATCGGCGCTGCCTATGCCGGAGCAGGCCTCGTGGTGGTGCCGGCTTGGGATTTCGGCAACGACGGGGACATGGGCGCGCACATGACCGCCTTCCGCGGCATCGAGAACGGTTACGCCGTGGCGAGGAGCGCCCGAAACGGAAAGGTTGGCGTCTACGACCCTCAAGGGCGCGTCCTTGCAGAACGGGACGTCCGCGACGGGATTACGACCCTGCACAGCCAGATCGCCCTGGCTCCTGTCATGACGCCCTACCGGGTGATCGGCGATCTCTTCGGCTGGCTTTGCTTCATGGTGACGATTGGACTGCTTTTGTGGCCCCTGGGCCGCTGCATCAGCACGATGCGACCGCCAATGGCGCGCCAGCAGCTGCCGTCACCCCCGTGAGCCATGCCGGCCGCTTTCCGATGGCCCCGTAGAATGCAGCAGCAACCAGGACCACGCCGCCGGTGACCCAGGACTGAGGTCTTGTCCTGTCCAAGCGCCTCCCCCCTCCTCCAGACGTCACCGATCATTCGCTGCGCCCGACGGCCGTATCAGCGCGAACACCCCGGACATCCCCACGACCACGCCCGCCACGATCATCACGGCAGGGAACAGCGCGGGCGTCCGGCCTCCCGTGCCGACGAGAACGCCGCCTGCTGCTAGAGCCAGGCCGACCACGATCTGCGCATGGATTCCTTGATCAGAGAGGCGGTTGAGCCGCTTCATCCCGCGCCGACCTTTCGGCGCTTTATCCAGCGCCAACCAGCCAGGGCCGCCAATGGCGCCGCCACGGCCCAGCCCAGCCACCAGGGCGTGCCGGATCGCTCGGCCCACATGCCGATCAAACCGATAGCCAAGCCAGCCACGGCGCCGCCGGCGGCGGCGAGAAGCCGAACCCTCCACGGCGCCTTCAGGAACGACAGCATCGCCAGGGCGAAAATCGCGGGCTGGGCTGCCAGACGGTAGAACTCCAGCTCAGTCATCATCACTCCCCAAGGCTTGCCCCATGGCTGGCCACGCGTGGTCCGGAACGTCATCCAGTCGTCCTGGGCCGCCAGGCGACCAAAGCCGGCTGTTGATCGGCCGCGCTCCTGCGACGGGCAAACCCCCAGGCTGTGCGCTCGCGATGAGACCGGAGCGTGCATGGCTCAAGCTTCGTTACAGCAGGTCTTGGCGACGGAGCCAGGCGCGTAGGACCGCGACGGTCTCGTCAGGGCGGTCGACATGCAGACTGTGGGCAGCCCCGGGAACGACAGCGAACTCCGCCTCGGGTACGCGCTCGGCGAACAGGGCGGCGGTGGCAGGCCGGGCCTCGTCGTACTGGCCTACGAGGAACAAGGTGCGCGGCCCGTCCAGCCTCGCCAGCAGCGGTTCGCCGTCGTAGGCCTTCAGGGAGCCGGTGGCGGTGAACTCTGTGGATCCCCACATGGCCCGGGAAAGATCTTGATTGGAGCCGCGATTTCCGGGGCGACCTTGATAGGCGGTCAAGGCCTCCGGCGCGGGGCGGCGTTGTCCGAAGCGCCTGAGGAACTCCGTCTCAGCCGCGCTACAGCGATCAACCGGCGGCGGCGCTGGTGTTTCGCAGGCTGCGAGCTCGGTCTGAATGTCAGCCGGGAGGGTCCGACGCAGGGCGTTCGTGTCGCCCAGCCAGCTTCGCGTAGAGATCAACGGGCTGGCGAGGCACAACCCCGCCAACGCGGGGGGCTGGCGCGCGCCATACTCCAGCGCGACCGTACCGCCCCAGCTGTGACCCATCACGTGCCAGCGGGGCACGCCCAGCGCCTCCCTGATCGGTTCAAGTTCGTCGACAAAGCGATCGACGGTCCAGTTCGCCGGATCGTTCGGCCGGTCCGACCGGCCACTATCAAGCTGATCGTACAGGATCAGTCCTCGCTCGTTGATGAGCGGCAGGAGTTCGAGGTAGGAACCATGAGTGCCGCCCGGCCCGCCGTGAGCGACCACCAGTGGCGGATGGGGACCGTCTAAAGGTCCGTTTGTTCTGACGAATATCTGACCGCCACGGACCGGCACCATCAACTCCCGCTCGGGGTCGGGATAGGCCGCTGATCGCGCTAAAGTCGGCGGCGCCACAGCCAACGCTCCCGCGAACCCCAGGAGCGTGCGACGGCTCAGGTGCGTCATGTCGTGTCTCCCCGAAGTCGGTGCGACGGTTCGCCTGAGGACACGCCGCGTCTTTACGTCGTCCATCAGTGAGCCCCCTGCACCTTAGCAAGGTTGGCTCAATCAGCGCGGATGATCAAACTCAGCGCCTCACTGCGACCTACGACCTGCCCCCGCCAAGGCCATTTTTACACGGCCTCGGTCCAGTACGGCCCCCTGCCTGGCGCCGTAAAGCAGACATCGACCTCAACGGCCGGAAGCGGACGTTTAGAAGGTCGGGCTGGGGGACTGGAGGCCCATGCGCCCCTGGAATCCTGGCTGGTCGGCGCCGCCTCAGCCGAGGGTGAAATGACGCTAGGCCGGCCGCTGTCGCTTAGGGCCGACCGACGCTCTTGTCGCTGTTCAGCCAGGACGTCACTTCCGGCAGTTGATCGTGTTGGATCCGATGATCTAACGCCGCCTTGGAAGCGGCCTGTTCAACCTCGCCGAGCGGCGCGCCGGGATAGTTGGCGGTTACATAGGCCCGCAATAGATCGATCTGGCCCGGCCGGCGCGACTCGGCGGCCATGTTGGACAGCAGCGCGACCTGGAAGCCTTCCGGCGTGATTTCCTGGAACCTGGTCGCGTCGGCCATGGTCTTGTCCCAGAGCAGGTCGGAGTGGCGCCAAATGAGGTTCGCCACCATCAGAAAAGCGTCCTGAGCGGGAGTCTGGCTGTTGAAGGCCAGATCGATGGCGCGCTGGCCCAGCGCCGGATCCAGGGCCCTGGTCAGGGCGGTCTGATAGAGGCTCCGCTCCAACGGACTGGCGGCCGTTTGCGACCGCTGCAACAGATCATCGAATGTCGCGGCGTCAGCATGGGCTCCGACCACGCGGATCACCACGTTTCGCAAGCCCGCAGGGAGAGCGGACGGGTCGGCGTCGGCCGCCGCGTAGCGGCGTCTTGCCTCGGCGATGACCGCAGGATCGTCGAGCATGGACAAGACGCCAATGAGGCGTTCGCGCAATATGGCCGCATTGGCCGGCTCGCCCGGCTGAACCTCCCAGCTAATCTGAGCCAGCAAGGGCGACAGTCGGTCGCGTGCAAAGGCGTCGAACGCGGCCTCTCCGGCTTGACCGTCATAGAGGTCGGCCAAGGTGGCCAAGGTGCCGGCCGTCTCGTTCCAGATCATGGGGTCGGCGGTGTTTTCCAGCGACGCCGCCAGCGCCAGATAGTTCGAGGCGGGTGAATAGCCGGCCGCGCCCAGGGCCCAGGCGTCATTGAGCAAGCCGATCTGGTCGAGCCCGGAAAGTTCGCCGAACGCCGCCTCAAGCCTCGCCATCGCCTCGGCGGGATAGGCCGTGCGGAAGTAGCCGGTGCTTCCGGCGTTGACCTTCACGGGGCCGCATCCCGGGACCCGCACCTCGGCATGGCCGTTCTCGATCACCGCCCGGGCGACAACGTCGGAACCGACGGTCTGGATCATGACGGGCACGCGCCAGGTCTGGGGCGCTCTGGAGGATTCATCAGCCCCGAACCGGGACTGGGTCAGGGCGACCACCGATGTACCCGCGTCGCAGCGGATCGAGCCCACCGTGATCAACGGGACGCCCGCCTGGGTGGTGAAGTCGCGGGCGACGGCGGTCACAGGCGTGTCGGAATGGGCCTCCAGTGAACGCCACAGGTCTTCGGTGACGGTGTTGCCATAGGCGCTTTCGGCCATATAGGCGCGGATGCCGTCCCGGAAGGCCGCTTCACCTAGATAGGCCTCCAGCATCCGGATGACGGCCTGGCCCTTCTGGTAGGTGATCTGGTCAAAGGCGCTGTCGACCTCGCGGATCGTCGACAGGCGCTGGACGATGGGATGGGTGCCGGTCAGGGAGTCGAGCGCCATGGCCTGATCAACCGTCGACTGGGTCTGCAGCCAGATGTTCCAGTCCGGATTGAAGGCGTCGGTCGCCTTGTTCTTCATCCAGGAGGCAAAGCCCTCGTTCAGCCAGAGGTCGTCCCACCAGTCCATGGTCACCAGATTGCCGAACCACTGGTGCGAGACCTCGTGGGCGACGACGACATAGACATACTGCTTGTCGGCCTCGGTGGTCAGCGCGGGATCGACGAGCATGACGCGTTCAAAATAGAGGATGGCGCCCCAGTTCTCCATTGCGCCAAATGTGCCCGCACCGGGGGCGGCGATCTGATCCAGCTTCGGCAGCGGAAAGGCCGTGCCGAAATAATCGTTGTAGAAGGGCAGGATCTGGCCCAGCGCGCCCAGCGCGTATCGCCCCTGTTCGCCGACGCCGCGTCGGGTCACCGACCCGATCTCGACCCCCGCGACGGTCGTCGTAATGCGATCCATCTCGCCGACCCCGACGAACATCAGATAGGACGACATCTTCGGACTGGGCTGGAACGTCACGCGCTTCATTCCCGCGTCGCCCGGGGCCACGGACGCCACGGGCATATTGGACACGGCGTCCAGATCGTCCGGCACGACCAGGGCCAGTTCGAAGACCGCCTTCAGACCTGGTTCGTCCCAGATCGGAGCGAACTGCCGCGCATAGCCGGCTTCGAACTGGCTCATGAGCATGGTCTTGGCCACGCCGTCCATCTGGTAGCGGCTGACGAACAGGCCAGTGGCGCTTTCGTTGATCTTGCCGCCGTAGGCTACCTCAATGACATGATCTCCCGGCGCCAGCGGGCGATCGAACACGAAGCTGACGCGCTCCAGCGCGGGGTCCGTTTCGATCCGGGCGACGGCCCCGCCATCGACCAGGCCGGCCTTGATGAAGGTCAGGTCGACGGCGTTGACCGTGATCCTGTCGGTCGCCTGAAGCACCTGGAACGCAAGCCGGGCCTTTGCGGTAAAGGTCAGGGTGTCGAGGTTCGGCGACAGTTCGATGGCGTAGCGTTCGGGGCGGGCGTTCGCAGGAAGAACCTCCCGTTCGCGAGCGCCCACGATCTCCATCGCCCCTGCCGGCGCAGGAGCGGCTGACGCCGCGCCAGCCGAACCCATGGCCAGGGCCGCGGCGCACGTAAATGGAAGCCAACCACGCCGGATCATCGCATTCCCCCCGCAAGTCGGACACATCGCGCCGGTATCGGCGGTATGTCAAATTGGTTAAGAGGTCAGCACCGACGGCTCGCATGTCGTTTATCGTCTGTCGCCCTCCCTCCTCCATCCTGCATATCAGGCAGGTAGCCGATGGCGACATACTGCCCCAACGGACGGAACGGGGTTATTCGACATGCGCCCGCAGGCACAGTTGGATACACGCCGACGACGTCTCCTTGCAGGCTCGCCCCCAATGTCCCGTGATGGGCAGAGGGGCCCGCGGCCTACGGCAGAAATGCCAACTCCGGCTAAACGCGAAATATCGCGCGCATTAAAAGTGAATTTTTACTCGTTGAATAAGCGAAATATGATACGTCATTAAAAGCGAAATTATCTCCGCACGATTTATCGGTACAAATCGCTCTCCGACAGGATTCTCCAAACGCCATGGCCACCCCTCAGGAAAAGCTGGCCAATGCCCTTGAGGCGCTCCACGGGTTTCAGAAAGCCGGTCGCCAGGCCATCCGTTCGGACGCTCTAAGGGAAAAAGACCGCGCCCTGCTCGTCCGCAGCGGCTTCCTGCAGCCGGTCATCAAGGGCTGGTATATCGCAACCCGGCCCGACGCGAGCGTCGGAGAAAGCACCGCCTGGTACGCCTCCTACTGGGATTTCGTGCGGGACTATCTGACGGAACGGTTCGGCGAGGCCTGGTCGTTATCGCCCGAACAGTCCCTCCTGCTGCACGCCGGCCAGTGGACGGTGCCGCGGCAACTCCTGGTGCGCAGCCCCCAGGGCCGCGGACATCCCACCAGTTTCCTGCATGACACCTCGATCTACGACCTGCGGGTCGCACCTGCCGAGGGCCGTGATCAGGACGTGCTGAACGGTCTGCGCGTCTATCGCGCCGAGGCGGCCCTGGTGGCGGCCGCCCCTTCGGCCTTCGTAAACAGCCCCACCGAACTCCGGACCGTCCTGTCCATGCAGCGCGACGCCTCCGGCGTGCTGGAACGTCTGCTTGAGGGGGGAAGATCGGCTGTGGCCGGCCGGCTCGCGGGGGCGTTTCGCAACATCGGCCGCACCCGCGAGGCCGACGACATCCTCTCGGCCATGAAGGCCGCCGGCTACGACGTTCGCGAGCATGATCCGTTCGAAGCCCGACTGGAGCCCGTCGGACCTCGCCGCGAAACCTCCCCCCACGTCCAGCGCATCAGGATGATGTGGGAGACGATGCGTCGCGACATTCCGGCGGCCTTCCCGATCTCGCCCGGCCCGGTCGATACAGCTCGGATCGCAGCCTATCTCGACCATGTGGACGATCTCTACGAGACCGACGCCTATCATTCGCTGTCGATCGAAGGCTACCGGGTCAGCGCCGCCCTGATCCAGCGCGTCCGTTCAGGCGAGTGGAACCCCGACATCGATGCGGCGGACCGGGTGCATAGGGACGCCTTGGCCGCCCGGGGCTACTGGCAGGCCTTCCAGGCCGTCAAGACGAGCCTGGAGCGGGTGCTCAAGGGCGACAATCCAGGCGACGTCGCCGATCACGATCACGGAACCTGGTATCGGGAGCTTTTCACCCCCAGCGTCACTGCCGGTCTTGTCGGCGCCGCCAGTCTCGCAGGCTACCGCAGCGATCCGGTCTTCATCCGCCGATCCCGCCATACGCCGATGAACGCCGACGCAGTCCGGGACGTCATGCCGGTCCTTTTCGAACTGCTGGCGGCCGAACCTGACCCGGCAGTCCGCGTGGTCCTGGGCCATTTCATCTTCGTCTATGTCCATCCCTATATCGATGGAAACGGCCGCACCGGCCGCTTTCTGATGAATCTGATGCTGGCGGCCGGCGGATATCCATGGACGGTGATCCCTGTCCAGGAACGCGACCGCTATATGGCCGCTTTGGAAGAAGCGAGCGCCAACCAGAACATCGTCCCGTTCGCCGAATTCCTGGGGGATATGGTGGGGCGGGATGCGCCCGCCGCCGACCGACCGACCGGACGAACGGAGGGACGTCCTCCAGCCTTCCGCTCGGGGACATGAGGCGGATCACATGAGATCTGACAGGAAAGGCATGCTGTTGACCGATGAAACGACTGCGAAGGAGCGGCGCGACACGGAGCGTCTCGCGCTGGCGATCGTGGAAACCTGCGTCCGCAACACAGGCCTTGAGACCCTGCACGCCGGGACCTTCCCGCGCTCGGCAGCCGGAGACTACACCGACGTGACGGTCATGACGCCCTATGGAGAAATTCCCTGGACGGATGTCAGCCGTATCTCCGACGACGAGATGAAGGCCCTGATGATCGAGGTCGTTGATCGGGTTTTCACCTATCTGAGCTTCCCTGAAGAACTGGCGGGCGTACGGACAGCTACCGGCGCCTGGGATAGACCGCGCCTGAACACCGATCTGATGAAGACGGTCCGCCGTCGACTAGCCGGGCGCGACCTCGATGAGCCTGATCCGGACCCTGCCCAACAGGCAGAAACAATCTGATCGACGTGGACAGCGCGCGCCAAGTTTGTGTTTTGGCGGCGTCCACGGCTCCCTCCACGGGCCAGCAAGCGGACGCTCCTAAATTCCGTTAGGGGTGGCTAGCGGACATCGCTGCGCGTCGCGATAAGTCTCGCACCGTGTTCAATCGACGTTTTCCACATCATGCCCCAACCCACGGCGCCAACCACAAATGCAGCAAAGCCGAAGGCCGCACGCGAACCAAACGGCGGGCCAACAACGGCGCACCACCCTACTGCTCCAAGACCAGCTAGAAAGGTGAGTAGCCAAAGCGAATTTTGGACGAGGAAGGCCTTCCGTTCCTCTGCGGGCACGGAAGAAAAATCGACAGTAGCTTCACGTTGGGCTTTTCTAGCAGCCAACGTTAGCGGCGCAGAAATCAGCAGCGTCAAGGTCATGAGTACTCTGGCGTTCTCGCGTGGGAACACTATGGCGAGTGATAGGCCGACCACCATGCAAGCTGCGGTGAGCACTACGAAAAATAGAGACTTTCTGGTTTGGACCTTGATCAGCATGATCATGTCAGGGTGGCAGTGAGCTCAAGAGACCGCAACGGTTCGATCTGCGACATAGGCATCTGGCCCAAAACCGGACCTAGGCCAGACGGCGCGAAAGCGGACGCCCACAACTTCAGCTGGGGGTGGCTAGCGGACGTTTTGGCGTCAGCCGCTGATGAGCGGCTTGACTATCAGCAGGCGCTTCCATGCGGTCATGGATGCCATAGTCGCGCAAGACGCTGGCGATCCGCAGTCGGTAATCACGGAACACCCCAGCACGTCCATTGGCTTGAGCTGCGCGGTGGCGAGGACGCTCACGCCACGTCCTGACAGCCGTCTCGTCCCGAAAGAAGGACAACGAAAGCAGCTTGTCGGGCTCATTGAGGCTGCGAAACCGTTCTACGGAAATGAAGCCATCAATGGTTTCGAGTTCATCCCGTAAGGCCGTAGCCAGGTCGAGATATTGCTGCATCCGGCCTTCCGCAGGCCAGACCTCAAAAATGACCGCGATCATGGTGCAACCAGTGGTGCATGCGGCCCTGAGGCCAGGCGCAGGAACAAGCGGTCTTCCTTTTGGATAAACCGTTCCTGCTTTGCGAAGGCGTAGTTCTCCTGACCCAGGGGGTCATCGCGCAACCGCGCGCGGTAAGCCTCGTAGGCGGCAAGGCTCTCGATATTGTACACACCGTAGGCCGTGGTGGACGAGCCCTCGTGCGGCCCGAAATAGCCCACAAGATCAGCTCCACAGCGTGGAATCGCTTGGCCCCAATTGCGCGCATAGGTCTCGAAGGCGTCGATTTTGAACGGGTTGATTTCATAACGAATGAAGCAGGTGATCATGGGTTAGCGCCTCCGTACGCTCCCCATGAACCTATCTTGAGATGCAGGGCCAACGCTTTGGTCGCGACCGAAGCATGCTCGTTGCGGGCATGCTATTTTGAACGCTCAATCCCTGCGAGGTGGCGAATATGAAGGATGGACCTCTCATCGCCCAAGTGGCGGCGCTTGTTGGGGATCCTGCACGCGCGAACATGCTGACGGCCCTGATGGACGGGCGCGCTCTGACGGTGACGGAACTCGCTGAAGCGGCGGGGGTCGCTCTGCCGACAGCCAGTGGCCATCTATCCAAACTCCGCATCGCCAAGCTTCTGGTCGTGGAGAAGCAAAGTCGGCACCGATACTATCGGCTCGCTGACCACGATGTGGCGCATGTGTTGGAAGCGTTGATGGGGCTGGCCCAGAGAACTGGGGCCGTTCGCGTCCGAACCGGACCGAGAGACGCGGCTATGCGAACCGCGCGCGTATGTTACGACCACTTGGCCGGGCAACAGGGCGTATTGCTGCTCCAGACCCTCATCAAAACAGGATGGCTCGAACATGCGGACCCACCTGTGCTGACCGCGACCGGCCGCGATGGTTTGACCGCAATCGGCATAGACGTTCTCGCCCTCGAACGCGGTAGGCGCCCGCTGTGCCGAACCTGCTTGGACTGGAGCGAGCGTCGCCATCACCTAGGGGGCGCGCTGGGCGCGGCGATGCTCAGCCATGCCCTTGATCAACGCTGGGCACGACGCGGGCAAGGGCGCGTGGTGACGTTTAGTGATACGGGAGCGAGATCATTCAACGCCGCTTACGGTCTCTGAGCCAACCACTATCGTCCCCTGAAGGTCCGCACTGGGTCGATACCGTTGAAAAAGTCGCCCGGCTGATAGGTTTGAAGAGCGGCGTGGTCAGGCTGTGACGCGGTTCGCGACGCTTCAGGCCTTCAGGCGGGCGCCGGTGCGGTCTGTAAGGGGATCAGGCGGGCCATTTTGCGCAGGTTCTGGGCGGTGGCGGCGAGGAGGAACTCGTCTCGGGCGCCGCAGGGACCGCGAAGGCGCAGTCGGTCGAGCCTGAGGATGCGCTTGAGGTGGGCGAACAGCATCTCGACCTTTTTCCGCTCGCGTCGAGAGGTGACGTAGGCGTCGGTTTTGGCGATGTCGCGGGCGACGTCCCGGGCGTTTTCGTGGATGGAACGGGTTACCTTCCGAGCCGGCCCGTTGGGGCAGCAATTGGGCTTCAGCGCGCAGGCGTCGCAATCGATCTCGGAGGCGCGATACCGATAGGTGTCATCCGGCGGGGTATCGGGGTGATCGGCGCGGAAGGCTCGCCGATATTGCTTCAGTTCCTTGCCGCCCGGACAGCGATAAAGGTCGGCGGCGGGATCATAGGTGAAGTTGGCTCGGGAGAAGGTCCCGTCCGTCCGGGCAGACTTGTCGATGATCGGGATGTGGGGTGCGATCCCTTGGTCGTTGACCAGCCATTCCAGCATCTCGGCCGAGCCATAGGCGGTGTCGGCGGCAAGGCGATCGGGGTGGAGATCATGCCTATCCTGAACCCGCTCGATCATGGTGCGGGCCGCGGTCAGCTCGGCCGGCCGCACGGCGGTGGACGCCTCGACATCAACGATGACGGCGTGCTTCAGGTCGATCAGGTAGTTGGTGGCATAGGCGAAGAAGGCCGGTC
The DNA here is from genome assembly GCF_052114745.1 of Brevundimonas sp. 2YAF1. NCBI lineage: Bacteria > Pseudomonadati > Pseudomonadota > Alphaproteobacteria > Caulobacterales > Caulobacteraceae > Brevundimonas > Brevundimonas sp. 2YAF1. The sequence continues at coordinate 68,233 of NZ_JBFRFI010000004.1, forward strand.
CCTTGTTGGCGGCGGTCCAGCGCGCGGCCGGATCTGCCGGCGAGATGAACTTGGGCGTCACCGGCGTGGCCGCACCAAACGCCGCATCATCCAGGACCGCTAGGTACTCGTCGATGGCTCGGCTCGATGCCTCGGGCGGCAGACCAGGATCGCCAGGCACGCTGCGCTCCCGGTTCGCCTCGGCCTTGATCAGGCTGGCGTCCACGGCGAAGCCTTCGCCGCCGACCAGGCCTTCCGACATACACCGGCGCAGGACCGTGTCGAACAACTGGCGCAGCAGGTCGCTCTCCCTGAAGCGGCCGTGACGGTTCTTGGAGAAGGTCGAGTGGTCCGGCACGGCGCCTTCCAGACCCAGCCGGCAGAACCAGCGATAGGCCAGGTTCAGATGGACCTCCTCGCACAGCCGGCGCTCCGACCGGATGCCGAAGCAATAACCGACCAGCAGCATCCGGATCAGCAGTTCGGGGTCAATCGAAGGACGCCCCATGGCGCTGTAGAACGGAGCCAGATGCGCTCGCAGACCCTCCAACTGCACAAACCGGTCGATCGACCTCAGCAGGTGGCTCGCCGGGACGTGGTCTTCCAGCGAGAAAGTGTAGAACAGGGCCGCCTGATCGACCCTCCGCTCGCCCATCATCGCGCTGCCTCCAGCCTCAACGACCAGAGTGAATCAGCCTGGGACGACCTTGGCAATTGGCGACTTTTTCAACAGTATCGGTCGATTTCGGCCCTGGGCTTCGGCGCCGAAAGCGGACGTTGGCCGCCAGGCAGGAAAGCGGTCGCCTTCGACGTCAGCTAAGGGTGGGGAGCGGACATCGACGGGCTGCGCATAAACTGTCAATATCTGCAATGCTGGAGCGCAGAATGAGACGATGGTTTTTACTTGCGACATTGCCATCCGCCGTAAGCGGTTGCGCAAATCACACACCAGAACAACCAAAATTTCCAGCCGCGTATCAACTCGTCTCAGAGCGGGGGCGCGTTCTCGAAGCTTCCGAAGTTCTAGTCTACCTATACGATGACGCGTTGAAAATTACGGCGATTGCCCGAAGAGACAATACCTCTGTCGGCATAGGCGGATATGGTCAAATTCGAGCGTGTGCGGCGGGCGATTACTGCATCCGAATCGAGGAAGCGCCCGGTCCTTTGGTGGTATTTGCCGATCCACTAACCTCGTTGGAACTGGACGGGTGGCGATACGGAGTGGAGCGATCAGTGCTTGCACATGAAGGCTGCGATCGGTTCACTGCCCGGCACCCAGGCCGGGAGGTTTGGTTCACTTATCTGAACTGCGGTCCGCTTGGCATCACGTCGATGACCACGCTGGACGGCGAAACGATTGTGAAGGCATTGCAACTTCGCAGCTACGTTGGGCTCGGATTCTCCTCCTCGTTCCCGTGACGGCAACGTCCGCAACGGGTCGGTTTGCGAAATAGGCACCCAGCCTGGAACCGGACATTGACCGCGCCGCTGACAAGCGGACGTTCGGAACTTCGGCTAGGGGCGGGAAGCGGAAGTTGAGCTCTGCCGACCTCGGCTAGGGGTATTTGCGGACGATCAATAGGGTAGCCATTATAATGACTTTGGCGCAGGCTTCACCAATGCCCCCTAGAAATAACTATACGCTTCGAGAGCGGCTGCTCATGTACTTGAGCTTGGCCATTGTTTTCCTGCCGTTCGTCGTCATCGCGGGGTCGATGATCATGGAAGATCGGCGGGTCCAGAAACTTTGCGCGGAATACGACACAGCCCGTCGCGTTTTGCCGAACCAAGTCATTGAATGTCCCTACAGGATGTGGGGCCGGTGATGTCTCCTACGGGTCGATTTCGGTCCTGGGCTCCCGCCCCGAAAGCGGACGTTGGCCGTCAGGCCGGAAAGCGGTCGTCGTCGTCGTCCGCTGTGGGTGGTTAGCGGTCGTCGGCTTTCTGCCTCTGGCGGGCGCGATGCGCGCCTATCGCGCCCGCTCCAAACGCAACGATCGCGTAAAATAAGCCGAAAGCGGCCAGACCCCATGCCGCCATCATGACGATCAATTGCGGGACGTTCTCTGGGTCAAAAGCCATCCCCGAAATCGACAGTCCGAGCATTGCGAGCAGCCAAGGCATCGCCACCCGATACAGCCCATTTAGGGGATTTTCCTCGGACCATGCCTCCCCCTTGGACAAAAGGTAGCGATGATATCGAACCGCCCACTTCAACATCATCTTGTTTCCCGTTCAGCGGCACGTTCAAGGAGGAGGTGTTGAAACGCAAGCACTGGCCAACTTCCGCCATGGGTCGATTTTAGTCTTAGGCTTCGACACCGAATTCGGACATTGGCCGCAGCGCCCAACAGCCGACGCGCTGAGAGTCACCTAAGGTTGGTTAGCGGAAATCAGCCTCTCTCAGGTGGGGACCGTAGGGGCCCCACACGTTCGGATGCTCGACCTCTGTCGCGTCCGGGAAAATTCCGTCGAACCCATCCTCGTCGAAACGCGTGCCTGCAAACCTGACGTCTGCGCCATCGACTATTTCCACGACCAAGAGCAGATCGCGATCATCCATCAAGCGCAGGACGTGTTGAACGACTTCCTCGACAGTCTTGTCCGTCCTGAGAAAGAGTGCGTCCTGCCCACCGTGCCACGCGGGACCTAGCTCGAAAGCCGCCCGAAAGGCTGCGAAGCGGCGCGCGCGGCCGTCATCTCGATGTCCATTGAGATCAACACTTTCACCAGTTCCGAAACTCAGCATCAGCGTTTTCATGAGGCGCGCCTCCGATTGGGACGGTCATCATGCGGTGGGCATCGCTTTGGCCGCAATGGGTCGATTTCGGTCCTGGGGCTTTGGCGCCGAAAGCGGATATCGGCCTCCCGGCTTCCTGGAAATGGCAATAGAGCCCAACGCAGGCGAGCGGCGCGTCCGTCCCTCAAAAGCCGAAGTCGATCTGGTCGACATGGACCGGGCGGGCGCGACGCTTGCCTTCAGGCCGCCTAGTCAGTTCTTTCATCGGCTGATCCGACACGCCCGCCTGAACACCGGTTCCATCCGACGCCCCCGCCGCCGGTCGGATAGGCGTCCGGCGCGGCATGCCCCCCAGCCTAGGCCTCAAGGGCGGCTTCAGCGCTTTGGCCGTCCCACGCGCTCCCTTCCAGGCTGTAAGTTCGCTCTCCCACCATCCCACACGACCTGGAGAAACTACCACCGGCGTCGGGAAATCTCCGGACTGCTGCATCCGCCACGCCGTGGACCGACTGATACCCGCGATGTCCCGGACTCGGCCCCAGGGCAGCAACCGGTCTTCCGGTCCGCCTGTATCGACGAATTCTCCGTCCACCCGGAAGCTCACGGCGCGCGCGCCAGTCGACGGTCGGCGTTCAAGGCGGTGGCTGCATGCAGTAGACGGGCGTCATGCGCCGCATCCACGCAATCCCGTCCTGCCCAGGCCTCGATCACGGCCTTCAGGGCGAAGCTCGTCGCCGGATCTGCGAGCAGCCCCTCCAGTGTCGGATATTCGATGGACCTCATCTCACGCACGGCCTCGGCTCCTCGCCGCCGGCGGGGCCCCGGTCCTCACCTCGGTGATCTGGGTCTTCGCCCACTCCCGCAGCAGTCCGCGCGGGTAGTAGGGCCTGGACCGAATGTGACGGCAGGGCGGCCCGTTGGACGTCGTCGACCAGAGGCGCGCGAGGGTGGCGGGCTTGAGGCGGACGCCCAGAAGCGCCAGGAAAGCCGACGCTTCGGCACGCGTCAGCAGGCCTTCGTCGCCGGACGGAGCCTCGACCTCGATGCCCGAAACATGGGGGATCATAGCAGCGTCCCTTCTGCCGGGCACTGGCGTGAGTTCGTGACGCCCCGGCCGGCGGTGAGCGCGAGAAAACAGTCGACGACGGTCGTCACATAAGCCCGCGTCTCGGCGATGTCCGGCACACGGCCGAGGCGCGCAACCCGGCCCGGCCCTGAGTTGTAGACCGGGGCATGGTCGACCGTCCCGTCCGCGCGCCATTCTTCCCTCATCAGGATGTTGCGACGGTCGAGGTAGAGGACGCGAAATTGCTCTCGAGGCGCATGCGCCAGATCTGCGCGGAGATAGGACGTCAGGGCGGTCCAGGACGACAGGACCGGTCGGCGCAGGGCCTCGGCCCTCGCCATGGCCACAGCCAGGGCCCGGACCTGCCCCAGGTCGGCGACCGCGGCCGTCGCGAGGCCGGCACGAAGCAGGGCGGCTTCATCGGCCGCGGCGACGCCGGCCAGGCCGCCGAAGGCCGCGATCAGGTCGGCGGCGACGGCCCGGCAGGCGGCAGGCGACCGGCTTCGCGCAAGGATAGCCGCCAGCAGGTCAAGGTCGCTGTCGCCGACGGTCGAGGCTGGTGCAGGGCCAAGTTCACGGATGGTCGACGCGGGTCGGGACGACATGACGTCCTCCTGTCTGCCGCTCCCGATCGGAGCGCTCCCAGCCGCCCTTCCTTTTCCTTTCATCGGGTTGGCCGGTGCACGGCCCGTTCACCCATTGGCCCTAGCCTGTCTCGATGAGCTCGAAACCATCCCGTTCAACCGGCTCCCGCTGGCAGGTGCGGCGCAACAGTCGCCTTCTCTCCATGACGGCGACCATCATGGCCGTCGCCTTCATCGCCGCCCTGAACTGGCCCGAGGCTGACGCCGATAGTCGCACCTCGCCGCCTCCCGCAGCCGCTGAAGACGCCCTTACATCTTCGCCGACCGAGACCGGTTTCCTGTGCGATGTGGCCTATGTGAACGACGGCGACACCCTACGATGCAAGGACGGCACAAGGGTCAGGCTCCACGCCGTCGCGGCGCGGGAGACCGACGAAACCTGTTCGCCGGGCCACCCCTGCCCGACAGCCAGCGCCGCTTCCGCTACAGCCGAGCTGAACCGGCTTGCCGCCGGCAAGACCCTTCGTTGCGAACAGACCGGCCGAAGCTACAACCGCGTCACCGCTATCTGCTGGGCGCCGTCGGGCGAAGAGATCAATTGCGCCATGGTGGCGAGCGGCACGACCCTGGTCTGGGAGACGTTTGATCGGAAAAAGCCACTATGCGGGCGCTGATATTTACGACGGCGTGAACCGGATCGTCTTCGCGTGGCGACCTGGGGCCATGCCCAAGGGGCCGCAGACCGAAGCGCCTCAAGCGCCTGCGTGTTATAGGCGGCGTACCGGGCGATCCGTCGCCTCCATCGCAGGGCGTCATGGCGCGACAATCACGGATTTCGACCCGGCTTTCCGCAGCCAGTCTGGTCCACCTCGGCGCCCCGCGCCTGGCGGATCTGCTGATCGAGGCCGGCGCGGGGAACGCCAACCTGAAGCGTCGGCTCCGCCTGGAACTCGCCGCAGAGGCGGGTCATGAACTGCTGGCCCTGGAGATCGACAAGCGACTGTCGGCGCTCGCGGCGGCCCGCACCCGCATCTCCTGGCGCAAGCGGGGCGAGTTGATCGAGGACCTCGAAGCCCACCGGAAAATGATCGTCGAGCGCCTGGCGCCGGCAGCCCCGGCCGAGGCGCTCGCCATCCTCGTCCGCTGGTTCGACCTCTATCCGGGCCTCGCCGCGCGCGTGAAGGATGCCAAGGGCGAACTGGTCGTCGTCTTCGAGGCGGCCGCGCCCGATCTCTTCATCCTCGCCGAGACGGCGGGCGAACCCGCCGCCCGTGAGCTGGCGGACGCGCTTCGCCGTCGCCCTCTCGACTACGGCCGGTGGATCGCCGCCGCCGGCGACACGGTCGGCCCCGATCTGGCGCGCCGTCTGCTCGACAGTCTCGACGCCTCGGCCAGGAAGACGCCTGCCGGGCGCAATCTCGTCCGCCGTCTTGCGGACCGAGCCCAGGACCTCGATCTCTGGCTGTCCCTCGTCACGCCCGAACAGGCCGGATCGCCCGATGTGGCGGCCGACATCGCGCGTCGGCTCCTTGCCGCCGGCCGACTTGTCGAGGCGCGAGCCGCCCTCGAAGGCGCGCTGGCGCTCTCTCCCGCGAACCGTCGCTGGACATTCGGTCGAAACCCCGCGGACGGCGCCCCCAGGCTGACGCCGGCCTGGGAGGCCGCCTCCATCGACGTGCTGGACGCCGAGGGCCGCCGCCAGGAGGCCCAGGATCTGCGCTGGAACCTGTTCGAACGCGACCTCTCGGCTCAGGTCCTGAGGGGCTATCTCGCCCGTCTTCCCGACTTCGACGACGTCGAGGCCCTGGACCGGGCCTTCGCCCACGCCGCCGCCCATCCCGACTTCGAGGCGGCCATGCGTCTTCTCATGGACTGGCCGGCGCACCGCGAGGCGGCGAGCCTGGTTCAGGCCCGACCGCGCGAGGCCCGCAAGGTCGGGCCTATCGCCAGGGACTGGGCGTCCCGATTGGCACAGCGCTTTCCGGAGGCCGCCGACCTCCTGGCGGACTAGACCCCGGCCGTCTCAAGCCAGGGTCCTCAAGGTGATCGAATACCGCAGCGCCGTCATCGGCGTGATGGAATGCTCCCAGAGGCTCCGCGCCTCGCCCGAGAGCCGGTAGACGGAACCGGGTGCGAGCGGCGCCGCCAACCGGCGCCACTCCGACCCTTGCTTCAGACGCAGGCGCATGACGCAGGGCGCCAGAAGAGAGACGCCGAGGATGTCCCCGTAGACCGGCCGGTCGCGATGCCAGCCGATGCCTGCGCCCGGGGCATACTCATTGACGAGGGCCTGAACGAAGGCCGCCCCGTCAATCTCAAGCCGTCCTGCCAGCCGGCCCAGCAATGATTGCAGAAAGTCCGGCCACGGATCTACGGCCTCAAGCCGACGGCTGTCGGGGTCATAACGGCGGCCGAAGGCGGCGATGCGCCGGAAGCCAACGTATCCCATGTGTTCATAGGGTTTGAAGACCAGTCCCTGCAGCCGCTCGACCAGTTCAGCCTGCTCCAAGGCGGACAGTACGCCGGGCCAATAGCCGAAGCCGTCCGGCCCCGCCGCGGGAGCCAGGACGGGGTCGTGTCCGAACAGGTCGGCCTGGGCCTCGGTCATGACAGCGCCAGTTCGCCACCGGCGGCCTCGGGCGGCGCCTTCTCGAGATTGGAGATGGCGACCCCGACGAGCCGAACCCCCTTGGTCGGCGGATAGAGCGACCGCACCAGCAGGCGGCTGACCTCCCTGAGGCGGGCCTTCGAACCGACCGGCTCGGCGAAGGACCGGCTGCGGGTCGACTGCTGGAAGTCGGCCCACTTCACCTTCACCGTCACCGTTCGTCCCAACGTGCCGGACTTCTCGCACCAGGCCCAGACCTCGTCCGCCATCTCCCCGACGCCGGCCTCGATCGCCTCGGGATCAACGAGGTCCCGCGCGAAGGTGGTTTCGGATCCGCTCGACTTTCGCTCGCGATCCGGATTGACCGGCCGCTGATCTTCTCCGCGGGCGATGGCGTAGTACCAGGGTCCCGACTTGCCGAAATGATGCTGGAGGAAGGCCAGCGACTGGCGATGCAGGTCAGCGCCCGTTTCGATCCCGAGCCGGTGCATCTTCTCCGCCGTCACCGGTCCGACGCCATGGAAGCGCTTGACAGGCAAGGTTTCGACGAAAGCCTCTCCCCGCCCCGGCGGGACCACGAACTGGCCGTTCGGCTTGCGCTGGTCCGAGGCCAGCTTGGCCAGGAACTTGTTGTAGGAGATCCCAGCCGAAGCCGTCAGTCCGGTCTCCTCCAGGATGCGGGCCCGGATTTCAGCAGCGGTGGCGGTAGCCGTCGGCAGCCCCCTTAGGTTGGCTGTGACGTCCAGATAGGCTTCGTCCAGGGAAAGCGGCTCGATGAGGGGCGTATAGTCGGCGAAGATGGCGTGGATCTGCGCCGAAACGGCGCGATAGACCTCGAAGCGCGGCGGCGTGAAGATCAACTCCGGGCAGCGTCGCAAGGCAGTGCTCGACGGCATGGCCGATCGCACGCCGAACCGACGCGCCTCGTAGCTGGCGGCGGCGACCACGCCGCGCGAGGCGGCATGGCCCACGGCGACCGGCCGCCCGCGCAGGCTCGGATCATCCCTCTGCTCCACCGCGGCGAAGAAGGCGTCCATGTCCACGTGGATGATCTTGCGAGGCGTTGCGGCTCCCATGGCCGACACCTAGCAAAATCCGAACAAAACGGGAACACCCATTGCCGTTCGCGTGGACGCATTCAGCCAGACCGCCCCGTCACAGCGTCAGGCCGCCTGCCCTCCCCCGGTCAGGACCTGAGCCGCCCGCGCCGCCTTGTCCTGCGAAAGGAAGCGGCGGCGGCGACAGGCGCCGCCTTCTATCAGCCGTCTCGCCCAGTGTCTTCGCCAGGAACCGCCCGGCAGCGGCCGCTCCGGCCGCCTGCACCTCGTGACCGCCGCCCTCAACCCAGACGGTCTCGACCGGAGCTCCGAGTTCAGCCAGGGCCGCGGCGGCGGCGGCCTGGCCTTCGGCGCTCGGGATCACCGCGTCCGCCGTCCCGTGAATCAGCAGAACGGGCGTCGTAGTCGGGAGCCACGGCGTCGGGCTGGCCAATCGCCCCGAGAAGCCGACAACGCAGCCTACGCGCCACCTGCCCGACACCACGGCGTCCAGAGCCATGATCCTCCCCTGAGAAAAGCCGACCAGCGCCACTCGCTCGGGCCGGTCGGACAATCCGTGGGCGGCGATCAAGCCTTCGAGAACGGAATCGAACGCGGGTCGCGCCGCAACAATCCTCTCCGCCCGATCGGCGGGCGTCACGCCAGCGACGCTGAACCACTGCCGTCCGGAGCCTCCCTGATCGAAGGAAAAAGGTCCGTCAGGGGCAGCGAAGGCGACACCTGGGAGCACGTCCGCTCAGACCCTGGCCAAGGGCGCCAGGGAAGCGCCGTTGGATCCGACCCCGTGGAGGAAAACCACAAGTGCGTCACTCATCAGACAGCCTCCAGGATCACGCCGCCCAAGCTCAGTGAGATCAGCGGCTCGGCGCGACCCTCCACACGGTGTTGGACAGGTCGTCTGCAACCAGGAGAATGCGTCGTTCCGGATCATAGGCGACGCCGACGGGCCGCCCGCGCGCCTGACCGTCGTCGGTCAGGAAGCCGGTGACGAAATCCACTGGCTGTCCCGCCGGGCGTCCGTCGGCGAAGGGAATCCACACGACCTTGTAGCCGGACAGGTCCTGGCGGTTCCAGCTGCCGTGCTCGCCGACGAAGGCGCCTTGCGAGAAGGCCCCGCCGAAACCTCCATTTGCCGCGAACGACAGACCCAACGCCGCCACATGCGAGCCCAGCGCGTAGTCCGGGGCGACGGCGCGCGCCACCATCTCCGGGTTCTGCGGCCGGACGCGCGGATCGATGTTGCGTCCCCAGTAGCTGTAAGGCCAGCCGTAGAAAGCGCCTTCTCGCACCGAGGTCAGGTAGTCGGGAACCAGTTGCGGTCCGATCTCGTCGCGTTCGTTGACGACCGCCCATAGAGCACCGGTCTGCGGTTCAATCGCGAGGGCGGTTGGATTGCGGATCCCGGTCGCGACCGTACGGCGCGCGCCGGTGGCGCGGTCGATCGCCCAGACGACAGCCCGCTCCTCCTCGACCGCCAGACCGCGCTCGCTGATATTGCTGTTGGAGCCAATTCCCACATACAGCGTCATCCCGTCGGCGCTGGCTGTCAGGGACTTGGTCCAGTGATGGTTGATCCGCGACGGGAGTCTGGTCAACTCCACGCCCGGCGCCGTGATACGGGTCTGGCCGGTCTGGTAGGGGAAGCGCAGCAGCGCGCCCTGATTGGCGACGTAGATCGAACCATCGACGAATGCCAGACCATAGGGCGCGTCCAGATGGTCGATAAAGACGCTGCGCACCTCCGGTCGGCCGTCGTTGTCGGCGTCGCGCAACAGGGTGACGCGGTTGCCGCCGGCCACTTGGGTGTTGCCCTGTTTCTTGATGAAGCCCGCAATCACATCCTTGGGCCTGACCTTGGGCGCCTTGCCGCCCCTGCCCTCCGCCACGAGGATATCTCCGTTGGGCAGGACGAGAATTTGACGCGGAATCTGCAGGTCGGTCGCGAGGGCCGTGACCGTGAAGCCGGCCGGGACCGTGGGCGTCCGATCGCCCCAGCCCACAGGTTTGGCGATCCTCATCGGCGGAACCAGGGTCTGGCGGATGTCCGGGAGGTCGGGGTTGGGCCCAGTCTGTTTCAGACCCGGGTCGCTACGGCCGCAGCCGGCCAGCGCCACAACCAGGGCGGTTGCGCCCATTAAGGTACGGATCATCCCGCACTCTCCCGGTATCCATGGTCGGAATAGGCGATGAATCCGGCCCCGAGCGCCAGCAGCGTGCAGGCGATCGAGAGCGACAAACCGAAAACGCCGACAGAGCTCCACGCGTCCTGGCTGTGCTTGAAGGCGTTAATCAGGCCCAGAATCCACATGAGGCCGAGCCCGCAGGCCAGGATCACGCGTCGTCTTCGGTCGGGTTCACGCCAGCCCAGCAGAAGAACTATCAGGGCCCACGCCAGAACCAGTCCTCCGAACACCAGCGCCCCGACGATCAGCCAGGCCGAAAAATTGGTCCACTGGATCTCGGCCGTCCGCAGGTAGGCGATATCGGTCGCGAGCGCCGCGCTGAACAGGGCGATGGGGAAACTCAGGAGCAGGGCGTTGAGCGGGCGCAATAGCGGTCCTTCTGCCTTCAGTGATGCGGTCATGCCGGATTCCTTCCATGGCAGAGCTTGGAGGCCGGATTCTCAATACGCCACGACGCGATTGGTTTCATCGTGGGCGCCGGTCGCCTCTGCTTCCACGGGCGGATCGACGAACAGCCATGCCGCGCTGCTTCACCAGCGGCGACCGGGGAAGCCGTTGATGCAGGCTTCAAACTCGAACATGTCGATGGGAGTTGATCTTGGTCTCCCCATTATGAACACGCCGGCCTTTCTGTCCGCCGCGCGACGAAAGTTTACGCAGCAACGGCATAGTCGACCGGATAGCTAGATGATGGAAAGGGGGATGCCATCAGGAGAACACGTCGTCAGAGGGGCGACCGCGTCACCAGGCAACGGCCATCACCCGCAACCGGTGCGACAGGAAATCGATCCACGCCCGGGTCTTGGCCGCCGGCTTGCGCGCCGCGTGGGTGATGGCGTGGATCGCCCCCATCTCCATGAAGGGCGCATCGAGGGTGATCTCGACGAGTCGCCCCTCCGCTACCGCCTTGGCGGTGAGGAAGCGTGGCCCATAGACAAGGCCCTGGCCCGCCACCGCCGCCTGCACCAGCACCTCGCCGTTGTTGGCGTGGAATGAGCCTCGAACCGGCTGCCGGATGCCGCCGTCGGCGCCAAAGCCCCAGTGCGATGTCCCGATGAGCGCCGACAATGTGTAGCCGAGGCAGTCGTGTGTCGCGAGGTCGGCCACCGTGCGTGGCGTGCCCCGCGCCGCCAGATAGGCCGGCGAGGCGCAGATGTTCAGGCGGGCGTCCGCGAGCTTCCTGGCCACCAGGCTGCTGTCGGCAAGTTTGCCGATCCGGATCGCCATGTCCCAGCGCTCTTCCAGGAGGTCGACGTAGCGGTCGTTGAGCCCCAATTCGATCGTCACCTCGGGATGCAACTGATGAAACTCGGCGATGAGTTCGCCCAGGTGCAACACCCCGAACGCAGCGGGCGCGCTGACCCTGAGCAGTCCCTCCACGGCCAGGGTGCGCGCAGAGACCTCGGCTTCCGCCTCCCTGAGCTCCGCCAGGATGTGCTCGACCTTGTCGAGGTAGGCCGCGCCCGCCTCGGTGAGCGCAAGGCGGCGCGTGGTGCGATTGACCAGGGTCGCACCCAGCCGCGCCTCCAGCGCGTTAAGATGCCTGGCCGCCATCGTCGGCGACATGCCCATGTCCCGAGCGGCGGCGGAGAGTCCGCCCAGCGCGACAGCCCGCACGAAGACCTCGATGCCGGTAAGCCGATCAGCCAAGGATTTCACACCCAAGGTTCAAGGTCATTCTCATAATTACCCGATTATCACGCATCAGTCGAAAGCGCATATGTCTGTTTCGAAAGGACGCACCATGACTCGCCAGCCAACCTTCTTCATCCCCCACGGGGGCGGCCCCTGCTTCTTCATGGACGACCCGCGCGGAACATGGACCGGCATGGAAGCCTTCCTGCGCGCTCTGCCTGATCGGCTGCCCGAGACCCCGACCGCCATCCTGGTCGTCTCGGGCCATTGGGAGACAGACGGCTTCGCCCTGACCGGCGCCGAAAAGCCGGGGTTGATCTATGACTACAACGGCTTCCCGCCTCACACCTACCAGTTGCGCTTCGACGCGCCCGGCGCCCCGGGGATGGCGCAAGAGGCCGTAACCCTTCTCACCGCTGCGGGCCTGAAGGCGCGCGTCGATTCCGAGCGCGGCCTCGATCACGGGGTCTTCGTGCCGCTGAAGGTGGCCTTCCCGAACGCCGACGTTCCGGTCGTCGAGATGTCGGTGGATCGCAATCTCGACCCGGCGCTTCACCTCGCCGCCGGTCGAGCCCTCGCCCCGCTGCGCGACAAGGGCGTGCTGATCCTGGCCTCGGGCATGAGCTTCCACAACATGCGCGGCTACGGAGATCCCCGCTTCACGGAGCCATCGCAGGCTTTCGACCAGTGGCTCACAGACGCCGTCCAATCGCCGGACGACGCCCGCACCGCAGCGCTCGAACGCTGGGATGAGGCGCCCGCCGGACGCCTGTCCCACCCTCAGGAAGAGCACCTGCTGCCCCTGATGGTGGCCGCCGGCGCAGCCGAGGGACCCGGCCAACGAATCTACACCGAAAAGGTGATGGAGACCGCCATCTCGGGCTTCCAGTTCAACTGATCCACTCAAGGAGACTTCCCATGACCATCGCCATCACCGGCGCGACCGGCCATCTTGGCCGCCTCATCGTCGAGAAGCTGAAGTCGAAGGTTCCCGCTGAATCCATCGTCGCCCTTGTCCGTTCGCCCGAGAAGGCGGCCGACCTCGGCGTCGCGGCCCGGCCGTTCGACTATGCCAAACCCGAGACGCTCGCCCCCGCCCTCGAGGGCGTGGATACTCTGATGCTCGTCTCCTCCAGCGAGGTCGGCCAGCGCGCCGTCCAGCACCGCAACGTCATCGACGCCGCCAAACAGGCCGGCGTCCAGCGCATCGTCTACACCAGCCTGCTGAACGCTGACGCCTCGCCGCTGAGCCTGGCCGAAGAACACCGGCAGACCGAGGCCGACCTCAAGTCGTCAGGCATCGCCCACACCATCCTGCGCAACGGCTGGTACGCCGAGAACTACACCGGCTCGATCTCCGGCGCCCTGGCCGGCGGCGCCTTCATCGGCAGCGCCGGCGAAGGCCGGATCTCGGCGGCCCCGCGCGCCGACTTCGCCGAGGCCGCCGTCGGCGTGCTGACCAGCGACGGCCACGACGGCAAGACCTACGAGCTCGCGGGCGACGACGCCTGGACGCTCGCGGACTTGGCGGCGGAGATCAGCCGCCAGACCGGCCGGACCATCCCTTACCGGAACCTGTCCGAAGTCGACTATGCCGCCGCCCTGACCGGCTTCGGCCTGCCCGAGCCCCTGAGCCAGGCCATCGCCGGCTGGGACGTCGACGCCTCGCGCGACGCCCTGTTCGACGACCGGCGGGCGCTCTCGAAGCTGATCGGCCGCCCGACCACGCCGCTCTCCGTCTCGGTCGCCGCGGCGTTGAAGTAACCTTTCGAAGAGGCGCGCGGCGAACTCGCCGCGCGTACGCTCCAAGGCCTTCGTCTACTTCATCGGCCACGCATCCCAGATTTTACAACGGCGGCGACCCCGCCTTCCTCCTCTTCGTATTCTCGGGCAGGATCGTTTCCCGCCTGGTGCGAGGGAAATGACGGCCTCCCCGACCCTGTCGGGACGCTGTTTTGACAGCCTCCGCTCAATTCGCCCTGCCCAAGAGCGCCGCACATCCGGGTTGGTGGTCCGATCACCCGGATTCTGGAACGCCCAGCCTCCAGGCGACGGCCTGGAATTCCGCCGGATACAGAGCCGCCCTGCTCCCGGGCGAGGATCGCGTGAGGTTTGACCGGAATCCGGCTGATCGATCCGACAGCCGCGAAAAGGCGACGCGACGTGATCGAGGACCTCGCCGACGGTGGTCGATCATGGCGGTCCCGGCGTCCTGGCCCCTCCCAATGCGGCATGGGAACGATTTCCGGCCATGCAGAGACGACGCAGGAAACGGAAGCGCCATTGACGGGTTGTCACGCAAGACTGGACCCCAGTTCTTGATCGTCGGGAATGGCGAATGAATGATTCAGCGGCGAACACCCTGAACCGCGTTCTGGCAGGATTGTCTGATCTGCTTCCCACATTGGAGGCGGTCTACAAGGACGTGCACGCACACCCCGAACTCTCGATGCAGGAAACCCGGACGGCCGCCCTCGCGGCCAGGCATCTCGCCGACCATGGCTATGAAGTGACGACCGGAGTGGGCAAGACCGGCGTCGTCGGTCTGCACCCTGGGGCTTGTGTTCCTGGGCAGCGCACCGATCACGGCCGGACTGCTGCTGGCGTTGTGGGGCGCGATGAACACCGCCATGTCGGTGATCTGGATGACCTGGATGTCGCAAAACGCCGACGACGCCCCGGAAGCCGCAGGAAGCCTGATGGTCGCGGCGGTCCAGACCTCGATCCTGCTCGGCGCCGTGGCGGGCGGCTGGTTGCTGGATGGCTTTTCGATCCAGGCGACCTTCATCGGCAGCGTGATCCTGGCAGGCGCAGCGCTGGTCCTGATCGGCAATGGCCGCAGGCTGCTGAAACCCCGCTGACCCATTGCCCCGAAAATCAGACAGAGAACACCTCTGGCTCATGATTGCCTGATTTGTCGGCGCCCTCAGGCAATAGCTCTATGGCACGCCCAAGAATGGACGACACGATGAGAGCCGCTTCTCGGTCAGCAGCAAGATTCGAACTGTAGACGACATCCTGTAGCGCACGGAATATCTGCGGCAAACTGGCGCTCAAGACCGGCTCTGGACACTCGGACCATTCACGGTCGATGGCCGCCTGCGGATAGCGCTCACGAAACGTCAGTTCATTCAGAGCCCGCAGGCGTTGCGACAACGTCCGGACACTCCATCCCGACGGGAGAATATTAGGCTGGTTGGTCACAAACCCTGCCACGAGACCAATGGTTCGATCTGGAACGATGCATACCGACATTTCGCCTCCAATGGTTGCGATGTTCAGATCAGACCCAGTTGTTTGAACGAGGCGTATTCGCCTGTAGCTCCGATGATGACGTGGTCGTGCATGACGATACCCATCACCCTGCATGCCTCTGCAATCTGCTTCGTCAGGCTCTTGTCCGCCTGCGATGGCTTTACGTTGCCGGACGGATGGTTGTGGGCCAGCACAATGGCTGACGCCCCTACGTCCAAGGCCCTGTGAATTACCTCTCTTACGTACATCGGCGCATGATCCACCGTCCCCCTGCCGGCCACCTCATCCTTGATGAGGGCGTTCCTCTTGTCGAGGAACAGGATCCGCGTCTGCTCCTTGATCTCGTACTGAAGGCTCGCCCTCAGATATGAGATCAGGGCAGGCCAGGAGGACCGGCGGATAGTTGAGCCGACAGGCGCCCTTCGATCATGCTGATCGAGAGCTGATTGGCTTTCAAGAACGCCTGATCCAGAGCGTGCTCGAAGTCGATGAGGTCGTGAGCGACGATGGAGCCGATGGTCGCGGCGGTATCGGTCTGGTTACGCATGGCGAATGCCCCTCTTTCAACGCCAGCTCAAAAACGTCGCGACGACCCCGAACACCATCAGACCTATGGCGAGGATGGCGCCGATCGCGATCGCTATCCCCAGGGCCAGGAAGACGATGAGGGCCAATTTTTTCGGCCCCCGCCACCCGGCCGTCGTGCGCCAGTGCCCCAGTCCCGAGTACACGCCATATGGCGTCCCAGGAGAAGGGCTGTCCGACTTGTGCTCGAAGGCGACAGACGCCTCGCTGACACCTGGAGCTGGACCGCTTTCACCGGCGCCCGCCATGCCCCCAAACCCGTCTGACGGAATCTCCGTCAGGCGTTCCAACGCCTTCTTCCGGCTGGAGACGCCGAGCTTTCGCTTGGCTTCCCTCATGTGGTTCTCGACGGTATGCGGCGACAGGCCGAGTTTCCGCCCGATCTCCTTGTCGCTCATGAAGGCAGAGAGCTTCAGGCACTCCGCCTGCCTATGAGACAGCCTTTCAGGCATCGACCGCTCCCCTGCGCCGGCAGGAAGTAATGCGGCGCAGCTGCGAGTCGTCCAGTGGACACACGCAACAGGGGGTTTTCACGCCTCAGGCAGTACAGATGGCGCCATCTGGCGAGCAGGCGCAAACGCGAAATCCCGTAGGTCGGCCGGCTGTTCGTTGGCTAAGCCATGGCGCAAATACGACCGCACCCGGCCCTCTGAACCTTTCGGGCTAACGCTGAGCGATCTTAATGACCGTGGCAAGCAAGGGTATTCACCGCAAGATATGCGGCGAATAGCCACCCCTAGCTGACGAAAGCGAAGTCCGCTCATTGGCCTGGATGCCAATGTCTGGTTTCAGCGCTGAGGCCCGGACAAAGGATCTGTCATGGTGTGTTGCTAATGCGTGGTCTCTATTTCCGACGCCATGAGAGAAGTTTTGATGTTGAACGGTTTTGCAGCCATCCCGGCCGCACTCTGTCTTTCGCTGACCCTGTTCGGTCTCGCGGGGCCCGCTCAGGCGTGGGGAGGCGCAGGCCACCGGTTGATCGGTGATCTCACCTATGAGCGGCTATCGCCTGAGGCCAAGGCCATGGTGGATCGATTGATCGCTGCCGCCCCGCGACAGGAAGGTGCTGACGTCTGCCCCGTCGCGTCCTTGGCCGATGCCTCGGTCTGGGCCGATTGTGTGCGAGGCGCGCGATTGGCGAGCTTCGGCTACATGTCCGAACTGCATTATGTGAGCGCGCCGGTCTGTGAGGCGGCGCCTATTGGAAGTTTCTGTCCGGACGGCAACTGCGTCACCGAGGCCGTGCGGCGCTCAGAGGCGATCCTCAGCGACAACACGGCTTCGGACCTGACCAAACTCCTTGCTCTTCAGCAACTGGCCCATTTCCTTCAGGACCTGCATCAACCCCTTCATGTGGGGCAGAACGCCGACCAGGGCGGCAATGAGGTCACCATCACGACCATAGAAGGCGGCCGGGCGCGCAATCTTCACTCGCTCTGGGACGGGGATCTCGTGGCTGTCACGATCGGACACCAGCGCGAACGTGTAGACGAATTGCGGACCCTTATTGCGTCCCGGGAGGCGCAATGGCGCGGTCAGCCCATCGAAACCTGGGCTCGGGAGGCTTTCGTTCATAGCCGCGACTATGCCTATCCGCAGCTTGCCTCTTCGCCCAACTGCGGCGAGGCGCCGGCTGACGGCGGGCAGATCACCACAGCCTATGTCGAGGGCGCCGCGCCAATCGTCCGGGAACAGCTTGGGAAAGCCGTCGTCCGCCTGACTGAGGTTCTGGAGCGCGCTGCGGCGGCCCAGACCGATCTGCCCGCCCGTTGAGACCTCCACTCTGAAAGACTTCGCACCCCGCGACGCGGGTTCGGATCCCCGGACGCGTGGCGCGGACCAGGATCTTCTGGGCTTGTCGCAGCTTCACAAACACTTCCGAGCCGTTGGTGAGATGGCGGCCGGTCAGATGCGGCGTCTTTCGTTGGCGCGAAGACGCTGTTCTCGCCGGTCGGCTGCTTGGTGGCGCGGTCCCTCAAACGATCGCGCCACCGCCGTTGTTTCCCTTCAGTCGGGCTAGATGAGCGGTCGCGTCGGTCGCGGTAATTCTGTGCGGTGCGGCGTCGTCCCTGGCTTCGCAGACACGTCACGCCGACGGCGACTCTTGCTCGAGCGCTGGATGCTAGGTTTGCAGCTTCGGGTCAGATTCAGCGACGTGTTCAACAGGCACACGTGGGAGAAGGCTTGGGGGAAGTTGCCGACCTGCCGACCGACCTTTGTGTCGAACTCTTCCGACAACAGGCCGACATCGTTGCAAAGAGCGAGCAGGCGTTCGAACAGGCGCCGGGCGTCCTCCGTGCGACCGAGCTTGACATAGGCGTCGGCCAACCAGAAGCTGCATGGCAGGAACGCCCCCTCGCCGGGCGGCAGGCCGTCGTTCACACGATGGGTGTCGTAGCGCATGACGAAGCCTTCGGGCGTCAGCAGTTCGCGTTCGACGGCGGCGACCGTGCCGGCGAACCGTGGATCGTCATGGCTGATGAAGCCCAGGCTGGCGATGAGCAGGAGGCTCGCATCAGCACTCGGATCATCATAGGCGCGCTTGAAGGCGCCTGTCCGGGCGTCAAAGCCGTTGTCGAAGATGGCAGTCTTGATCGTCTCCCGGAGGGTGCGCCATTCCTCGACAGGACCATCGAGACCGTGCTCGTCGACAGCTTTTACCGCCCGATCCAGCACCACCCAGGCCATAATTTTGGAGAAGGTGAAGTGATGGGGACCACTCCGCACCTCCCAAATGCCTTCATCGGGCTGGTCCCAGACCGTGACCACGTGATCGATAACCGCCCGCTCCAGCGCCCAGCTGGATTCCTCCAGCAAGCCCCAGCGTCGCGCCTGGTGGAAGGCGTCCATCAGTTCGCCGTAGACATCGAGCTGGAACTGCTGGTGCGCGGCGTTGCCGACCCGGACGGGCGCAGCGCCCTCATAGCCAGGCAGCCAATCGGCTTTCCATTCCATCAGCCGCCGCTCGCCGGCGATGCCGTACATGATCTGCATCTCCGCCGGCGCGCCTGCCACGGCGCGCTGCAGCCACCTGGCCCAGGATTTGGCTTCCGTGAAATGCCCCGCGTTCATCAGAGCCAGCAGGGTCAAGGTGGCGTCGCGAATCCAGCAGTAGCGATAATCCCAGTTTCGCTCGCCGCCGAGCGCCTCCGGCAGTGACGTCGTCGGAGCCGCCACCAGCCCTCCGGTCGGGGCGTAGGTCAGAGCCTTCAGGGTCAGCAAGGAACGCTTCATGACCTGTGAATAGGCCCCCCGCACCTCGCCGCGCGCCGACCAGCCAGTCCAGAATCGTCGCGTGACCCCCAGGGCCGCCTGTGCGTCGATGGCGGGGGGAACGGGCCGGTGCGAAGGACCATAGGACAGTACGAAGGGCGCAGTCTCGCCCGCACTGACTGTGAAATTCGCCACCGTGGTCATGGCTTCGCCACGGATCGCCACGGGCGTGCGCAGGATGGCCATGTCGGGACCGGCAACAGCCTTCAAGGCGCCGTCGTCCTGTCGCGTCACCCATGGAATCGCCGCCCCGTAGCCGAACCGAAGGATCAGTTGCATCTGCATGTCGACACGACCGGCCCGACCCACGACCAGCCGGACCAGATCCGAAGAACGCTTGCGCGGCGGCATGAAGTCGAACAGGGCCGCCACGCCGGTCGAGGTCTCGAAGGTGGTTTCCAGGATCAGGGTGTCAGGCTCGTAGCGCCGACTGATCCGCGACTGCGGGTCGACGGATGCCATCTTCCATCGGCCGTGCGAAGACTCTCCCAGAAGGGCGGCGAAGCAGGCGGCGGAGTCGAAGCGGGGCCAGCACAGCCAGTCCACCGACCCGTCCCGCGAGATCAGAGCCGCCGTCTCGCAATCGCCCACGAGAGCGTAATCTTCGATGGGCGACGGCATCATTCGGCCCCGAAATCGATGATCATCCTTACGCCGTCCGGACGTCGCCTGAACGCCTGGTTCCCCAGGCCCCGCAGATCGTCGCGGAATGCGCCAGCCACCCCGGGCATGATCATGAGAAGCCTCGCACATGGAGATCGCCGTCGGCGACCTCAGGGAATCTTGAGGACATGGTGAAGGTTGCCATGCTTCGTAACCGATACGCTCACCGGGCGTTCCACATCCGGACCAGAGGCCAACGCGAAGCTGCAACCTCCCTTTCGTGTGTGAGTTTCGAAATGGGGCAGCCGGATCGCATCGAGGCGGGACAGGGTGTCGTGACCATTGCCGCAGACGAGACATTGAGGCCGAGCACCTTCTTGATCGATCAGCCTTGCATCGACACCAGCCGCACCTTGTCGATGGACACCGGAAAAGGCCGAGTCCAGCCACCCCCGCACGCCGATGGCCCCACATCTTGTAGCAGCGCTTCCTGCGTTACGATCCAAGGATCCGCTCCGGCCAAACCGCGACCGCTTCGTGCTGTCCGACGCGCACGCCTCGATGCTGGTCGGCGGCTCGGCGGACTAGGACGTGTTTAGCGACCAAGCCAATCCGGAGCCCCCGGGCGAGCCCCCCTCCCCCCGGCGTTCGGCCGCCGGCTGCGCGCTGGTGATCTTCGGCGCCACCGGCGATCTGACCCAGCGCCTGATCCTGCCGGCGCTCTACAACCTGGCGCGTTCCAAGGCATTGCCGGACCAATTCGCCCTGATCGGCGTGGCGCACACCGAGCAGACGACACAGGATTGGGGGGATCAACTCTACGACAGGCTGAAGAGCTATGTGGGCGATCCGTCCGGCGAATTCGAAATCGACCATATCGACGAAGGCGCATGGCGGCTCCTGACCCGGAACATGACCTACATCAGCGGCGACCTGACCCAGCCCGAGGTCTATGCCGCCCTGACCGAGGCCCTCGACGCGGAAAAGACCCGAGGGGTCCAGGGCAACGTCATCTTCTATCTGGCGGTCGCCTCCTCACTGTTCGGCCCTATCGCCGAGCATCTCGCCAATGTCGGACTGACGGATCAGGGTCAGAATCGGCCCGGCCAGGCGCCCCGCTTCTGGCGGCGGGTCGTGGTTGAAAAGCCGTTCGGCCATAGCCTGGCCTCGGCGCGCGCGCTGAACGCCAAGCTGCTGCATACCCTCGATGAAGTACAGATTTTCCGCATCGACCATTTCCTTGGCAAGGACACCGTCCAGGCCATCATGGCGTTCCGCTTCGCCAATGGCCTGTTCGAGCCGATCTGGAACCGGGACCGCATCGACCACGTCCAGATCACTGCGGCCGAAACCGTCGGGGTGGAGGCGCGCGGCCAGTTCTACGAAGCCACCGGGGCCCTGCGCGACATGGCCCCCAACCATGCTCTCAGTCTGCTCTCTATGGTGGCCATAGAGCCGCCCGTGGGCTTCGACGCCGCCACGATCCGCACCAAAAAGGCCGAGTTGTTCGCCGCCATGCCAGCCGTGCCGCCCGACCGGGCGGTGCGGGGCCAGTACGGGGCCGGAACAGTGCTCGGCAAGGCGGCGAAGGCCTACCGGCAGGAACCGGATGTCGCGCCGGACTCCAACGTGGAGACCTATGTCGCCCTGCAGTTCGAGATCGACAATTGGCGCTGGGCTGGCGTGCCGTTCTACTTCCGCACCGGAAAGCACATGTCGCAGCGGACCACCGAGATCGCCATCCGCTTCAAGCAGGCGCCCTACGCCGCCTTCCAGGACACCCCCGTCGAGAGCCTGCGGCCCAACTGGCTGGTGTTGAGCGTTGCGCCCGACGAGAGCATCTCCCTGCAGTTTGAAGTCAAGCGGCCGGGACCAGACATGGACCTGGTCGCCGTAAAGATGGAATTCCACTACGATGACTGGTTCCCCAAGGCCGCCAACGTCGGTTACGAGACGCTGATCCACGACGTAATGATCGGCGACCAGACGCTGTTCATGCGCGCCGATATGGTCGAGCACGGCTGGCGAATCGTGCAACCCGTGCTGGACGCTTGGGCGAGCGCCAGGGCCAAGGTTCCCGACTACGATTCCGGCAGCGACGGCCCCGCGGCGGCCGACGTCCTGATCGCCAGCGACGGCCCGCGACGCTGGAGGCCGCTGGCTCAGCCCGGGGCGCACAAGCCATGAGCGGGCGCCCCGACATACGCCTGCTGCTCGCCGACATCGACGGCACCCTGGTCACCCAGGAGAAGGTGCTGACCGAGGCGGCCAAGGCTGCGGCGCGGGATCTGGGCGCCGCCGGCATTGCCCTGGCCCTGACCAGCGCCCGGCCGCCGCGCGGCATGCGCATGCTGATTGAGCCGCTGGCCTTGCAGACCGTCCTGGCCGGCTTCAATGGCGGGCTCTACGTGCGGCCCGACCTGTCGGTGATCCGGCGCCATGCGATCGGCGCCGCGACGGCCAGGACGGCCGTGAACCTGTTCCTCGCCGAGGGCCTGGACGTCTGGGTCTATACGGAAAAGGACTGGATGGTCTGCAACCCCAATGGGCCGCACGTGGCGCGCGAGGCCTGGATCCTGCAGTTCGACGCCAAGGTCGTGACCGATTTCAGCGACGACGACCTGGCCCAGCCCCTGAAGATCGTCGGCGTATCAGACGATCTGCCCCTGGTCGCCGCCTGCGAGGCCAAAGCCCAGAAAGCGCTCGGCAACCGCGCGAGCGCCACCCGTTCGGAACCACACTTCCTCGACGTCACCCATCCCAGGGCCAACAAGGGCGCCGTCGTTCTCACCCTGGCCAGGCGGCTGAACATCGCGCCCCAACAGATCGCCACCATCGGCGACATGCCCAACGACGTCATGATGTTCAAGAAAAGCGGCTTCTCCATCGCCATGGGCAACGCCAGCGACCCGGTCAAGGCGCAGGCGAGCGTCGTGACCGACAGCAACGAAGAGGATGGGTTCGCCAAGGCGGTCAGGCGTTTCCTCCTGCCGTCCGCCCCCGCAGGAAAACGATCATGACCCCGCGCGTAAGAGAGATCCTGAGCTGGTACGCCTCCGAGACGGTCGGGACCGTGACCAACCTGTCGCGCCTGCTCAACCATGGCCGACTGGCTGGCGTCGGCAAGCTGGTGATCCTCCCCGTCGACCAGGGCTTCGAGCATGGTCCGGCGCGTTCGTTCGCCGTCAATCCGCCAGCCTATGATCCGCGCTATCACTTTGAGTTGGCCATTGAGGCGGGCTGCAATGCCTATGCCGCGCCGCTGGGCCTTATCGAGGCCGGCGCCCGCGACTTCGCTGGCGAAATCCCGCTGATCCTGAAGCTCAATGACAGCGACAGCCTGCGCGAGGACGCCGATCCGGATCAAGCTCTGACCGCCAGCGTCCAGGACGCGCTACGCCTAGGCTGCTGCGCAGTGGGCTTCACCATCTATCCGGGCTCGGCGCACCAACTGCGGATGTATGGCCAGCTTCGCGCCTATGCCGAAGAAGCCAAGCGCGCCGGGCTGGCGGTCGTGGTCTGGTCCTATCCGCGCGGCTCGGGCCTGAGCAAGGAGGGCGAGACCGCGATCGACGTCGTGGGTTACGCCGCGCAGATCGCCGCCCAGCTCGGCGCCCATATCATCAAGGTCAAGCTGCCCGCCCCCCACGTCGAACAGGCGGCGGCGCGCAAAGTCTATGCGGATCAGAAGATCCCCATCACCACGGCTGCCGACCGGGTGCGCCATATCGTGGATTGCGCCTTCGCCAGCCGCCGGATTGTCATCTTCTCCGGCGGCGCCGCCGTCTCCGACGACGAGACGCTATTGGGCGAAATCCGCGCCATCCATGCCGGCGGCGGGTTCGGCTCTATTATAGGCCGCAACGCCTTTCAGCGCGCCAAGCCGCAGGCCCTGAAGATGCTGGGCGAGGTGATGGACATCTATGCGGGCTCGCCGCCCCCCGCCTGACCCGCTCGGCGCCCCAGAACGCGATCATCGTTGCGCCGTCGATTCTTTCGGCGGGCTTCGGTCGTCTGGTTGAGAAAGTGCGCGCGGCTGACCCTATCGACGTGATGGACCACCCTCTTGTGCCGGCCACCGACGAACCCGGGGATCGCGGTCGCCGAGAAGGGCCCGGGTCGAAACCATTCTCCAGAGCCGCCGGGGGTTCGATGCGGCTACGCGAGGCGAAGCCGATCGCCAGAGCGGCTGGACAACCTCTGGCCCCCGATCCGATCCCTACTCCATCAACCAGATCAACGAAGAGCGCGCGCGATATCGCTGAGCCTTGTAAGGAGCCCTCGCCAAGCTGGTGGGGGCTTCTTTCTGTTCGCACTGGTTCCGCCTGCGCCGATCAAACACTTTCGCCGATGTGCCGAAGTAGCGAGGACTCGATAAAGGGCGGGTGATCTCTTCGGGTCAGAACACGCCTTAGGGCCCCAAACCGTTTCAAGACATTTCAGCGAAAACGGCCTCAATGACCTCTCCGGCGACATCGAGACAAAGGATGTATGGTGATGCGGGAAGTGGACCCTCTCCGCGATCGCTGAAGGCAAGCAGGCTGAAATAACTTCTAGGCAGTTCGACCGGCGAGATTTGCCGTAGCTGCTCGAGCACTTCCGCCTTGGCCGCTGGCGCGGCTCACCAATCTTGACCGTGCAGCATTTGAGTTCCCTCGCCTGTGCAGATCATGGATCAGGCGATCAGCGCTACCCCCCCATAGCTGACGTTGTCGACATCCGCTTACCAGCCAAGGGCCATGCCCGATGCTGGACCTTGAACCGAGCGCGACTGACCGTGTCCCCGTCGCGGTTCGTCTTGCTCTCGAGAGCCAATCCTGGTCAGGTGAGGGAGAACCTTCACGCGTCGCGATCCCCCATGCAGAACGCGGCCCAGTCGTCCATCAGACGGAAACGCTTGGCCATCATGTCCCCGCGACGGTAGGCCGCCTCGACCTTATTACTGACCGTATGCGCCAAGGCCATTTCCGCGGCCTCCTGAGGGTGAGACGTGCGTTCAGACACCCAATCCCGGAAGGTAGAACGGAAGCCGTGGGGCACGGCGCCCACCTTCATTCGCCTGAGCACGGCAGATAAGGTCATATCTGAAAGCGGAACGCCCTTTTCGGCAGGAAAGACAATATCCGTTCCTGCCTGCCGAGACATCTTCTTGAGGAGCAAGATGGCTGCTGGCGAAAGCGGCACCCTATGTTGCCTGCCAGCCTTCATCCGCTCGCCCGCGACCACCCACAGGCCCGCATCAAGATCCATCTCGCTCCAGGTCGCGCCGCGCACTTCCCCGGATCGGGCGGCGGTGAGGATCGCAAACTCCAGGGCGCGCGCTCCCACTCCGGAAACGCCGCCCAGCTTCACCATGAAGGCCGGCATGTCGTCGATCGGAAGCGCCTTGTGATGGGTGATTTTCGCGACCTTTGACGGTTTCGCCAGAAGCTTGTCGAGATGTCCACGCCAGCGAGCGGGGTTGGGCCCGGCCCGATACTCACGCGCCGTCGCCCAATCGAGCACCATTTCCAACCGCCCCCTCAGACGACTGGCGGTCTCGGTCTTGGTGGTCCAGATGGGTTCCAGGATTTGCATGATATGGGGCAAGACGACTTCGTCGACGCCCAGATCGCCGATGACGCCATAGACATAGGCCTCAAGCGTCGCCGCCCATTGCGCACGATGCTTGGGATTCTTCCAACTGGCTGCATGCGCCGCCATGTAGGCTTCAGCCGCCGCCCTGAAGGTGATGGTTGGGGAGGATGCTTTAAGCGCGCTACGCGCCTCTCGTGCCTCCTCTATAGGATCAATGCCTCGACGGATCTGGTCGCGCGCCTCGCGCGCCGCCTCGCGAGCCCTGGCAAGGGTCACGTCAGGATAGCCGCCGAGGCCCATCTCACGCCGCTTCGCGCCTATGGTCGCCCGAAGTATCCAAGTCCTTCCTCCTGTTGGAAGAACCTGTAAGGCGAGCCCGGCTACGCCCCCAACAAAATGAAGTCCGGGATGGCGCAATCTCGACACTGCGAGCGGACCGAGTTCTAGAGCCTTTCGCGGCATCCTACACCCATCAACCGACCCATCTTAAAATTTGCGCTTGGATGGTACTCCACGAAATGGCCTGAAGCCATCATAAGCAAGCCACCGCTGGGTTTGAACAGTAGTCAGCAATGGGGTGAAAAGGCCTGAAACAGCATTCCCGCTGACACCCAGTCTGCGAACTTCGTCCGGTCATTGGTCGACAGGGTGTAGATTTCCCGGACGATCAGGTCGTTCGTCGCGGACGCCCCCATCGGACAGCCATGAAGGCAGTGGAAGGTGTGGATCTCGGCGTCGCCGGCGCGCGCCGTCCCGGCCCCCGCCACGAGTGCGATCATCATGGCGGCGACGGCTGACCTGGTCAGGAACATGCGGCTCTCCTCATGGCCGGGATGTCCCACCGGTTTCGCCGCAGGGCAAGGCGGGAAAAGGATTGTCTGCGACCAATTCTGGCGCAGCCAAGGTGGTCAACGCCGGCCATCGCGACATGGCGAACCGCGCGATTGATGCGGCCGCCGCAGCGCAACCGACAGCTCCGGTGGACGGCAGCGGCCAAGCCTAAGGCGGCTATCCCCTAGAGCAACGTCGACGACCAAACTGATCCCGCGAAACAGGCAAGCGAGAATGCGAGCAGCGTCGCTTCAAATACGGAGAGCGACCAAGCTGGACGGCGTCGGCGTGTCTTCACATTCATTGAGGGTCTCGCTCTCCAGGATGATCTTGAGGGCTAATCCGGCATGTGCCGTTAGCGGACGTGAAGGCTAAGCCACATCGCGTTCAGCACGCGGTCCATATCCCAAGGACGCCACGCGAATCACCAAGCCATAGAGCGCGGCCAAGAGTCTTTAACAATTGAGGCGACTTCCGAACAACGGCGGTTTTTGACGGCCCGGTGCGCCGCAGGGGACTGATGCGAACGGGCCGTCTGGCCGTGCCTATGCGGCCTCTCGATTGCAATGATCCCTGCAGCGCAATCGAGCGCAAATGAGTCAAGAGAGGGCTGGCTCACGTAAAACGCCCCGGGAGGGACGCTTTCGGAGAACCCGGCCAAAAGAACTTTGTTCCGCCGTTCCGGCGCCGAAATAAGACGCACGTCGTGCGCTACGCCGCGCCCTCTCCCAGCAACTGCTCGTAGGGCTCAAGGGCGTATGAGCTCACGCCATTGGCTCGCGCCGCTGCAATAGCCGCCAGCATCTCAAGCCGCCATGCCTCCTGCAGGAAGAGACCGGGTTCGGTCCTTGCTCGCAGACGAAGGGCGTCCAGGGGTGCAAGATTCTCGGCGCTCTCGATTTGCAATCCGGCCTCCTGTCTAGACGCTGCAGCCTAGGCGATGCGGTCGCCCGGTAAAGTTAAGCTGTCGATGCATTTTGCCGCATGGCGCTGCCCCCCTACAAACAAGCGCCCGCGATGATCAGCGCATTGTACATGAGAAGCTGCGCGGTGGGATCGAAGTTCGTCTCCGCTGGATCGTCAGAGCTGCGCCGCCCGCCAGCATGACCCCGAACAGGACCATCGCCCATTCAGTCATGGTCGGGATGGGAGCGGGCGTAAAGGACACCAGCACAGGTGTGACAGGTGTCGCCCCGCTAGTGAACCGGCTGGACGGCCTGGGCTGCAGCAGGCCCCCGCCGAAAAGCTCAGAACCGCAACACCGGCCGACGCCGCAACCGCGCGCGCCAGTCGGCCAAACTGCATTCTCATTGGTTTCCCCCTCCATTCGAACTGCGGCCCCTACCCACAACGTGAGAACGGGGCGATATCTGTGCGTCTCAAAATTTGAGAGCCTGGTTCGCCGTGAGGGAGCCCTCCCTCACGCCCAATCTGAACTGGAGACCGCGACGAGCATCCGCATCGTGTAAGAGAGGCTGCGCGCCGCAGACTTCGCTCCCGGCTAGGAGTTCAGTTCAATATTGGTGGGTAGTCGGCCGTTTGCTTGAAGATCGGGAATGGCAGCCAAAGCATCCGCCTCACTCGTGAATGCCCGATCCTCGAAACGGTACCAGTCGCCCTCATGGTTCACCTCGATCTTGAATATCCAATATCGATCCGGCCGATCTGAAGCCAAAACAACCCGGAACTTCGGGTGCACTGGCTTCGGAACCTCCTTCGGCGATCCGTGATCCTGCGGGACATGCAGCAGACCATTCCTTAAAAATTGGAGACCGCGATGAACGAACCTCTGCCCTTGCCTGTTGGGTTACCCTTTGTGGCGGTGTGCTCAGCATCCCAGCGTCAGCTTTGGCTCAGTTCAGCTTCTAGACGGCCGAGAAGTTCAATCACCGTCCTGGCTTGAACCTCGCCCATGCTCACCATCGTCCGGCCCTCGCACGCGAGGACGGGGCGCCATCATCGCTGATTGATGCGAAATCCTGGGGGCGTCGAGCCATCTGGTCGCTCGTCCAAGCTCTCATCATGGGAGGTGGGAGATGACGTCAGAGCAACCATCTCGTGCTATCGCCGTTCTACCGGCTGGTGATCGGCCCCCGGTCTTGCGCTAGTTCGGGACTGATCATTGCGTAGAGCCCATAGGCAGGCTCCGCATCAAGGCCCGTCATCCTTCGGGGCGGCGGGCCTTCTTGTTTGGCCGAACGGCGGTTATCGTTTCTCGTCCGATTGTCGGGTTCGCTCCGTCATGAAACGAATAGTCGCACCTCTCATCGCGCTAGCCGCCCTAGCGTCTAGCGCTACGCCGGTTCCCGTCGCGCCGCCGCCGGGCAATCCCGACCTCAACAGTTGCGGCGTTTACTTGCATCACGATGAAGGCGGCATACGGTATGGCAGGCCCGTCGCCCGACTGTGGTCGCGGTCGGCGAGTTCAACAGCAACGGCCAATACAACGAGGCCAGGATTCCCATGAACCACGGGGACTTCGTGAGCATAAAGATGCAAGTGCAGCGCGCGCGCTGTATCTGATCTACCTACCGTAAAGCCCGCTCCGGTTCTCCGGGGCGGACTTCGTCGTTTCAGGCCGTCCGCCGCCGCTGAATTGTCAGCGCCGCGCCGCCCGCCAACATGACGCCCAGCAGGATCAGAGCCCATTCCGACATCGTGGGGACTGGAGTGGCGTTTTGGAACACTGCTGAGAAGACGTAGTCTTGAGTGGGATTGGGGCTAGCTGGAGCAGCGCCCAGCTTAACCACGCGAGAGCCGCCCGCGTAAGAATCAGTCGTCACCAAAACTAGGTTGTAGACTTCGCCAGCGTTCTCGACGGGCGCTGCGATCACGATCTGCTGCCCTGGAGAAACGGCCAAGCCGACGGCAAAAGTAAGTGTCTGATAGGCAAATGGCGCCACAACCTGGCTCGGGGCCGCCGCGCCAAAAAGTTGCGCGCCGACGTCAGCACCATCCCAAACATAAATAGCCGGACGAACGGTGGAAGGCGTGGCTCCGCCCGCGGCCCGCAGAGAGAAACTGTTCAAAGTGGTCACGCCAGCCGGCACGGTCACGATCTGACCCACGATATTTCCGTAGCCCACACCTGACTGACTGGCATCCGGACCTGACACTGAGACCGTCGTCGTCTGAGCCGACGCGTAGCCAGGCGCCAGCACCGCGAGCCCTATGACAGCAGAGGCGATGCAGGCGCCGACCGCTGCACGAAAACGTTGATACATAGAAATCCCCCAGCCCATTCACGATCATGGGATGGTCTCCATGCGCGCCCCACTTAGTCGGCAGCTATAACGACGGTCAAGCAGCCCTCACGCCCTTTCCGAAGGGCCGGCTTTCGTCATTCCGGCGAGACACGCGTGACGTTGAGCTGCCCCGGCGCCGAGGGCGTGAGGATCAGAGCCTCGGGCGCCAGGGCGACATGACCAGCTGGGGGGCGCCGTCGACCAGGGTGACGACCGGAGCGCAGTCGCCGATGCGGTAGTCGGCAGGCGCGAGGTTTGGCAAGCCGCCGGGAAAGGCCAGGGCCTGGCCGGCGTCGCGGAACGGTACGGACGTTGATTGGCGGGGACGTGCAGGCGGTAGTTGTTGCACATGGGCGGAACCTGACACGCCATTCTCTCATTGTGGAGTCGTACCGGGCGTTCAGCGGCGGCCCGAACACATTCGCCGCTCTCTAGGTTTCCCCTCCTATTGACTATGCCCCTCGCCCTTGCCGGCGGGGGCTTCTTTTTTGCGCCCCCCAGGCGTCCCACTCTTGAGCGGCGTTCCGGATCGGCCAACGCGTCGATGAAGGCTACTGGACGGCTGCGCTGGAAAGCCGATAGCGACGCATGGGCCATGGGCGTCAGCCCTGGTCCTGTTCTGGCCAGCGCCGTTCCTCCGCGCAGGCGGCGACGACAAGAAGGAAGAACCACGACCGCCTGAAAGGCGGATACGACGGCCGGCAATCTGCGGCGGGTTCAAAAGCGATGCATTGATCAGAAGACGTCGACGGGCATTATCCGAACCGGACCGAGTTGGCGCTGCGGCCCAGCCGGCGACCGGAAATCGAGCCGGTCAAAGGAACCTGAGCCGCGGCCGACCATTCCGCTGAAGGAGCCTGATCAGTTCCATTCTCTTTGCGTGCTGCTCAAACCCTCGCCCTCGTGGCGGGGGCTTTTCCTATTCCCTCGAGGCGTCGGATGAACCCGGTGGCTGTGGCCGGGCGTCGCCTTTTTCGAAACCATTGTTCACTAAGGCGCGACCACGAAGGAGGACGCCATGCGAGATCATCTGACGATGGACGACCTGGAAACGTTGCGAGAGATCGACGTTGAGGAAACCAGGCCTGGAGAAGGGATCATCCATCAGGGCCATTCTGACGAGATGGTGCGTCGGGGGTTCGCAGAGGGAGACTCCGAAACGGGCTACCGACTGACTGAAACCGGCCGCCTGGCGATTCAAGGCGCTCCCTGGGCCTTGGACCGATCCCTGCACTCGCCCCGATCTTAAGGCGCCATCGTTACTTGTCCTGCACGCTCCGCCTCGCCGTATCTTTGCGCTGGCGGAAAGCCCGGAACGCGCCAACAGAGGAAGTTCGCATTAGCGCGGCAAGCGGTCATTCGCCGAGAAAGTTTGCACGTCCGATCCGCGGCGTTCAGCGCCAACCGGCGTCGCGCGCGCGGGCTTCGGCGGGAGCGTCCAGGGTCTCGCCCGAGATGACGGCGTCAACGGCCGCCAGAACCGCGTCGGGCGTGTCGGCGGCGGCCGTACGGACCTCGCTCGCAGCGCCATCGGTCGCCGCCAGCGCCTGCATCGCCCAGCCGTCATGCCCCCGGCACGCCAGGCCCGCCAGCCTCGCCTCGTCCGCCCGGAAGGTCCGGCACCATCGTCCCTCGTCGTCACGGAAGGTCAGGCCGACCGATCGGCCGTCTGCGTCCGCGCCATCGGCGGCCAGGCGGGTATCCAGGACGCGGACAAGGCCCGCATTCTTCAGCGCGCCGCCGGCGCCGACCGCAAAGCCGCGATCCGCCTGCCCTAAGTAGGGACCAAGCAGCACGCCTCCGGCAAACGCCGCTGTCGCCAGGCCGCCCCACAACGCCGCCCGTCGGGGCGTGGAGGCGTCGGCCAAGGCCCGACCCAGGCCGGCGAGCGGAGAGCGGGACTGCGCCGCTCCCGCCGCGATCAGGCGGGCGAGGGCCTGATCACGTGGATCGGCGGCGACCGGAAAGGCCTCCCTAGCCGTCGCGCGGAGCCGGCGCATGTCTTCCAGCCGCGCCGCGACTTCGGGATAGGCCAGGGCCGCCGCGTCGACCTGCTCCGCCTCCCGGGGCGACAGTTCGCCGTCGATGCGCCGCATCAGGGTATCGTCGTCGATCCGGCTCATCCCGTCACTCCTTGGGCGGCGAGGGTCTGCATCAGGGACTGACGGCCCCGCACCAGGCGGCTGGTCAGGGTGCCGGCCGGCACGCCCAGCACCTGGGCAGCCTCGGCATAGGACAGCCCCTCGACCAGCACCAGCGCCACTGCGTGGCGCTGGTGCTCCGGCAGGGCGTGGATCGCGTCGCGCACCGCCAGGGCGTCCGCGCGCAGGTCTTCGTCAGCCTGGGCTGCGTCGGCCACGCCGGCGGAGGTCGCGTTTTCCGGCGACACGACGCGGCTCCATCGCAGGATCGAGCGTCCCTCGTCGATGGCGATCCGTCTCATGATGGTGAAGGCCCAGCTGTCGAGCCGCGTCCCGGCTCGGAATTTCGATCGCGCCGCCAGCGCACGCTCGACGGTCTGCTGGACGAGGTCCTGCGCGTCCGCGTCGCGGGTCCGAAGCACCCCCGCAAAACGGCGAAGGCGCGGAAGGAGCTCCACCAGCCCGGTTTGAAAATCGTCCAAGCGCCTTCCTCGTCCATAATGGATGAAACGACCGGACCCAGGCGTTTCATCCATGGCATATCACGGGTGAAACCGCGCCTGAGGCAAGGGCGCATATGAAAGGACGAGGCGTGGCGCGACGACAGCGGATGGGGAGGCGGATGGCGGAATGGGTCGGAGCGGCGGCGCTGCTCGTCGCAGGGCCTGCCTGGGCGCAAATCGGGCCTCTGCCGCCGCTCGGGCTGCCCAGCTTGGGCGTCGCCGACCGCCTGCCGGCGGTCGGCGACATTGACCGCCTGGGCGCCCGCGTCGTGAACCGTGCGCTGCAGGCGCCGTCGCGGCTCCACGGGCTGATCCGAAGCTCCGGCGGGGTTCTGGAGGCGGACCCCCTCGGCTGGCCGGTCGTGGCGGGCGAGATCGTGGCCATCGATCTGTCGAGGCCGGCGCGCGACCGCGCCCTGGACGCCGGCTTCACCGTGGTGCGCGAAGAGCGGCTTGAAACACTGGACCTGACGACGACGGTGCTGGCTCCCCCACGCCGCCTGTCGTTGTCGCAAGCCATGGAGCGGCTGCGCGACCTGGATCCTGAGGCGGAGATCACCTTCAACCATGTTCATGCGCCGGCGGGCGCGGAAGAGGCTATTGCGGACGGCGGCCCGGCCCGGCCCGGCCTTGAGAAACCCGACGCGCGGCTCGGCCTGATCGACACGGGCGTGGACGCCGCCCACCCGGCGCTGGCGGGATCGCGCATCACCCAGCGCGGCTTCGCCGGGCCGCCGCGCATGGGCGCGCATGGTTTGGCGGTCGCCTCGCTGATGGTCGGGCGCAGCGGAGCCTTCTCGGGCGGTTTCCCTGACGCGGCCTTGCTGGTGGCCGACATCTACGGCGGTCAGGCGGCGGGCGGATCGTCGACGGGCCTCGCCCAGGCGCTCGCCTGGATGGTGGAGCAACGGACGACCGTGGTGAACATCAGCCTTGTCGGTCCGCGCAACCTCCTGGTCGAGCGGGCCGTGGCGCGCGCCCAGGCGCGGGGCGTCACCGTGGTGGCGGCCGTCGGCAACGACGGTCCGGCCGCGCCGCCCCTCTATCCGGCCGCCTATGAAGGGGTGGTGGGCGTGACGGGGGTGAGCGCGCGCGACAGGGCCCTGCCGGAAGGCGGGCGCGGTCCGCAGGTCGATTTCGCCGCGCCGGGCGCGGACATGGCGGCGGCTGCGCAAGGCGGAACCTGGACCGGGGTTCGGGGCGCCTCCTTCGCCTCCCCTATCGTCGCGGGCCTGCTGGCGCGCGGAGGGGGCGGCCCGGACGCTATCGAGGCCCTGTCCCGTTCGGCGCGGGACCTCGGGGCGCGGGGGCCGGATCCGGTATACGGAGCAGGGCTGGTCGGCACGGCGTCGCGGACGCCGCCGCAGGAGATGGGCGCGCGCGGCCGGCTGAGGCGCTGAAAATAATCTCGTCCCAGGGATGAAAGCCGCAGACCGGGTCGTTGGACCCTGCGAGGGCGCAATTCGCCCACGACATGCAGGAGACACGACCATGAAGAAGACCCTGATGATGGCGACCGTCGGCTTCGCCCTGGCGATCGCTGGAGCGTCCCAGGGCCAGGTGCTGGGCGGTTCGGGCGGACTGACGGGCGGCCTTGGCGGCAACCTGGGCGGCCAGGTCGGCGGCCTGACGGGTTCCGTCGGCGGTTCCGGCTCCCTGACCGGCGGTCTGGGCGGCACGGTCAACGGCTCGATGCTGCGCGAACGGACCGCCGACGTTCTGTCGCGCGCGGAGCGCCGCGCCCGGCAAACCCAGACGCGCGCCGCCGCTGTGGCTGAGCGCAATCGTCAACGGGCAAGCGAGGTCGCTTCCAACACGCGCGACACGGCGACCGCGACCGCCGCCAGCGCCCGAGGCGCCGTCAGCAGCGCGGCCGACGCCGCAACCGGCTCCCTGCAGGTCGATTCGTCCGGCATGTTGAACAGCGCGGCCTCGGCGAAAAACGGTACGGCGTCGGGTTCAGCCTCGGGTTCGGCCGCAGGGCGTGGTCAAACCCCCGCTCAACCCGCTTCTTCTCCCCCGACCTCGGCCGTAGATGCGAGCCGCTCGTCTTCGGCGGATCGCAAAGGCGCCTCGGTCTACATCGGCGCCAACGCCAGCGGAAACCTGGGTCACGACCACTGACTGAACTCATGCTCGCGGCGTAATCTCCCGGCCCCGTCAGCCTCGTCGACGGGGTCGGGAGGCGACGCCTGGAACCGCCTTTCCAGGTCCGGCCGACGGCCTTTATCGACACCCGCCCCGAGGTCCCTACCCTCGCCGAAGGCCGTATCGAACAGGCCGACCCCCGAGCCGAGGACACCGGCGCGCCGTCATCAGCGCCGCCGTCACACCCGAAGCGGAACCATTGCCCAAGAGGCGCTGTTTGACCCCGAAACCGAGGAGATGACTCCGTGGACGACTTCAAACCAAACGATCCGAACGCCATTCCGCCCCTGACAGGCGCGGAACGCCGCGTCGAAGAGACGGTGATCATTAAGAGAGAGAGCAGCAGCGCTGCCTGGTGGGCCGTCGGCGTTTTGGCTGTCCTGGCCGTAGTAGCGCTCTTGTGGTTCCTCACGCGCCCCCCCGAACAGGCTGCGGATGCGGATCTGCGGGTCGCCCAAGCTGAAGCGGCCGCCGAGAACGCTCGGCGGACCGCCGAGGCGGCGATGCTGCAGAACCAGATGAGCGGTGTTCGCGACAGCGTCGCCCTCGCCCAGGCCCAGACAGCGACGGCGCGCGCTGAGGCGATCCGCGCCACCGCCGAGGCCCGCGCCGCCGAAGCGCGCGCTACGGAGCCGGTGATCCCTGAGCGCCCGACGGCCGTCCCGCCGCCCCCGAGCGACGCTGCTGTCGTGACCACCACGACGCCGCAACCCTAGCGCTCCCAGCTCCTGTCGCCTGTCGCCTGGCCGCCAGCGTCGGCCGCAGGCGGGCTGTCAGGCTCGTTAACAAATGGGGGTTTTCCGCTAACCGCACGCCGCGCATCAGCGCCGAAACTATGCTTGCGGCTGAGCGGATCGACGTCTTCAACGGCGACGGGCGCCCTATTCCCGCAGGATCTTCTCGATCGCTTTCCCCTTGGCGAGTTCGTCGATCAGCTTGTCGAGATAGCGGATCTCTCGCATGAGCGGCTCATCGATGTTCTCGACGCGAACCCCGCAGATCACGCCCATGATCTTGGCCCTTGCAGGGTTTGGTTCGGAGGCCTCTGCGAAGAACGTCTCGAAGTCCGTTCTCTTCTCCAGGTGAGCGTTCATTTCGCCCTCGCTGAAGCCGGTCAGCCAACATATGATCTGATCGACCTCGGCCTTCGTGCGCCCCTTCTTCTCCGCCTTGGCGACGTAGTGCGGATAGACGCTAGCGAAGCTGGTTGTGTAGATGCGGTGCTTGGTCATGATGATCGTTTCCGCGTGGCGTGTCGCAAGGGCTCCGGCGTCATTCTCCCTGGGCCTGGATCCGATGATGGCTCCAAGCGGCCGCGTTTCCAGCATCTGGCGGCAGGGAACCGCTTTCTGGACCAACATGCTGAAAGGCCGCCACTCAAGACCAACACAACGGCGCTCCTCTCCCTTTCTGCCCCGAATGGAAATCTCCACGCTGGGAGAGACAGGATCGGTCCAGCTTTGCGGTTGCGAGCAGATCTTCACCGATCGTTCGCTGCCGGCGACCATCAAAGCTGCGCCCAATAGCGAATCCAGCCCGGCTCACAGAAACAGCGCTCGATAGATGCTGACGCCGAGAGCGGCCAAGATGGCTAGGCTGAGAGAGCAGAGCCGGCCGCGCCAACCGCGGTCTTTAAACGACCGCATCAACAGGCCGGACACAAGACCGCACCCGACCAAATTGTCAGAAGTTC
Source organism: Brevundimonas sp. 2YAF1 (assembly GCF_052114745.1). Classification (NCBI taxonomy): domain Bacteria; kingdom Pseudomonadati; phylum Pseudomonadota; class Alphaproteobacteria; order Caulobacterales; family Caulobacteraceae; genus Brevundimonas; species Brevundimonas sp. 2YAF1. Next base: position 103,943 of record NZ_JBFRFI010000004.1, read on the forward strand.
TATCGACACTTGCAACGCGGGAGCCATCCACACAAGACATCCGAAACGACGAAAGCCTGCCCCGGCGAACCCGAGCGGGCCTGATAGCGGAGCCCGATGGCTCGACGCTTGCAATCTGCTCATTGAGCCCGTCTGAGTCCCAATGTGGCAGGCGGGCTTTTGCTTGTTGGCTTACACCCTGCCGAAGAATCCGGCCGCGCTGGAAGCGGACGTCGCAAACGTCAGCTCAGGGCGGAAGGCGGATGACGCCGCCTTACGCAGCAGCCATCGAGACGTTGAGAAACGGGGTCACCGCCGCCATGGCGCGCTCGACGTATTCGACCTTCTCGCCCACGGGCGCTACATAGTGGACGGCTTCTTGGGCATCCTGCGGCGTCGCTAGGCGGGCGATCATCCAGGCGGCAAGATATTGAGAGGCCAGGCAGCCGCCGGCCGTTGCGACATTGCCGTGGGCGACAAAGGGTCGGTCCACGACATTGACGCCGGCCTCAACGACCCAGGGCTTTGTAGTCAGGTCGGTGCAGGCGGGCAGCTCGCCGATCAGGCCCAGCTTGGCCAGTAGCAGCGTGCCGGAGCATTGAGCACCGATCAACTGGCGCGAAGGATCAAGCGTGATGCGCGCCAGGAAGTAGGGATCAGCGGCGTACTCGCGGGTCTTGATCCCGCTACCGATCAGGACCGCGTCAGCCTCGGTGAGAAACTCCAGCGGCTTTTGGCGCTGGATAGTCACCCCAGCCATAGAGGTAACCTCGGGCGTGGAGCAGGTGATGTATGCCTTCCAGCCCTGACCCTTCATCCGGTTCAGGATGCCGGCCGCAATAAAGGAATCGAGCTCGTTGAAGCCGTCGAGGGTCAGGATGGCGATTTGCATGCTATTCGAAATCTAGAGGGGAAAGCAGCATGGTTGCTGATGCCAGGCAGCGCCGCAAGCCGACTTTGCCAACGTCTTAAACGGGTCGGATTGCGACTATGGCACCTCGCCGGCAAGCGGACATTCCCTTGATCGCGAATGCCGCCTTTCTACTCCGACGGGCATGTCCGGTGTTGGCGCACGCCGGCACTAGGATTCAAACAAATCCTAATAGCCAGCGCATCGGCGATGAGAATCGCAAGCGTTGGGTTTGCAACCAGACCAGCAGTCAGTGGTCGAGCCCGCCCTGCTTAATCAGGCCTTTCACGAAGGCGTCTTCCAGCGAGGCGCCCACTTCACGAGAGAAAGCTTTCTGCGCCTCGGCCTCGTCAGCGATAATCCGCTCCGGCGTGGCTCGGTGGCTCGATAGCTTGAAGCAGACCTCCCTTCGCTGTCTGGCCGCCAGGTGTTCGATCCGTTCCAGCTTCACTCCGGCCTGAGCCCGGATCAGCTTCTTCGTCACTGTCGACATGAGCGCCTCCTGATCAGGTGGATTCATGTCTGGCGGGAGCCTTTGGTTCCGCATCGCTCCAAGGCAGGCCTCTGCCCCCTCCACTCAACGTTGGGGGCTCCTCTTGAAGGGGGTTTCCAACACGCCCTCAAGCCCATTTTACTCTGAATCATTCCGAAACCCCGTTCCAGCAACACATCATTGAGGCTTGCAGGGAAGAGTCAGTCCGAACATCGCGAGCGGACCTCATGCCGGACAATCAAGATTTCCTGTTTCGCTGCAGTCCCGATCCGATGTGGATCTATGATCGGGAGACGCTCGCTTTCAAGGTCGTCAACGAAGCGGCGACAAGGCGATACGGCTTCAGCGAAGCCGAGTTCCTCGCCATGACGATCGAGGACATCCGCCCCCAGGAAGATCAGGCGCGGTTGCTTGCGGCGGTCGCAGGCTCTCCTGCAGGCCCCGAGATTTCCGGTCCCTGGAGGCATCGCGCCCGCAACGGCGAGATCATGACCGTCGAAGTGCGGTCGTTCGGCATGATCTACATGGGCCGACCGTCGAAAATCGTCGCGGTGCGCGACATCACCGAATTGGCCCGCTTAGAGATCGCCGAGGAGGAAGCCCGACGAGCCCAGAAGGCCGCGCTCGACCTCCTCGCCATGGCCGGACGCGTGGCCCGCTTCGGCGGCTGGCGACTGGAACTTCCCTCCCGCGTCCTGACATGGAGCGACGAAACCGCCGCCATCCACGGCGAAACCCCTGGCACTCAGGTCACGCCAGAGCGTTGCCTGGCCTATTATCTCCCCGAACACCGGGAGACGGTTGAAGCCATGCTGGAGCGCTGCTTGAGCGACGGCGAGCCGTTCGACGAGGTGCTGCAGATCGTCACGGCAGACCAGCGACGTCGTTGGGTCCGCGCGACCGGAGAGGCCGAGCGGGACGCGAACCTCCAGGTCACCGGTCTGCGCGGCGGCTTCCAGGACATCGATGAGCTCGTACGCACCCGCCTCAAGTCCGAAGCCGTCGAACGTCAGCTTACCGAGACCCTCAACGCCAGCCGCGAGGGGTTCGTAGTGCTGGATGAGCACTGGCGCTTCGTTTTTGTGAACAAGGCTGCAGGACGAATGTTGGGACGGTCTCCGCGCTCCCTGCAGGGACGCAACATGTGGGAGGAATTCCCGCAAGCGCTCGGCGGCCCCTTCGAAGCCAAATATCGTGGCGCCGTCGCCGGTCGTCACAGCGTGGCGTTTGAGGAATTCTATCCCGATCTCGGTTGGTTCGACATTCGCGCCTATCCCTCCGCGGGAGGACTCGCCGTCCATTTCCAGAACATCACCGAGCGCAAGCGGATCCAGGCGGATCTTGAAGCCAGCGAGGAACGTTTCCGCCTGATCGCCAGCGTGACCAACGACGTCTTCTGGGATCTGGACTTGGCCGCCGGCCGGATGTGGTGGAACGAGCCCATGGCGCATCAGTTCGGGCATCCGGTCGAGGCCGCCGCAGACCGTCCTGACTTCTGGCTGCGCAATGTACACCCCGAGGACAGATCGCGCGTACGGGAAACGGTGGAGGCGGCGGTGAGCGACGGCGCCGATGGCTGGAGCAGCGCCTACCGCATCATCAAGGGCGACGGGGCGATCGCCCACGTCATTGACCGCGCCGCCATCGTCCGGGGCCCGGACGGTTGCGCACAACGCATGCTCGGCAGCATGACCGACGTCAGCGAACGCCTCGAGATGGAAACCCGGCTGCTGGAGTCCCAGAAGATCGAGGCGCTCGGTCGCCTGACCGGCGGGATCGCCCACGACTTCAACAATCTGCTGACCGTCATCATGGGCAATTCCGAGACCCTGATGGAAAGCGCTATAGATAGCGAAAGTCGCGAACTGGCCCAGTTGAACGTAACCGCCGCCGCCAAGGGCGCCGATCTCATCGGTCGGCTCCTGGCCTTCTCGCGGCGCCAGCCGCTGACGCCGCGCCCCGTCGACGTCCGAGAACTTCTTGTCGGGCTCGAACCTCTGCTGCGGCGCACGATCAACGCCGACATCCTTCTCGCAATAGAGTCGGCGCCTGACCTACCGCCGGTGCTCGCGGACGTGTCTCAACTTGAATCCGCCCTGCTCAATCTTGTCGTCAACGCCCGCGACGCCATGCCCAAAGGCGGCCAGGTGACGGTTCGGGCGCGTGTAGCCGATGCGCGCGCCTCCGAAGGTCGACGCGGCCCCGCCTTCGACGTTGCTGCGAAAGCCTGGCTCGAAATATCCGTCTCGGACACCGGAGAAGGCATGACGCCGGACGTTCAACGTCAGGCCTTCGACCCCTTCTTCACCACAAAGGCGGTGGGCAAAGGCACCGGGCTGGGACTGAGCACGGTCTATGGATTTGCAGCGCAGTCGGAGGGATCGGTCCACATCGCGTCGCATCCCGGCGCCGGCACCACCGTTCGCATGCTCTTGCCCTGCACTGAGGAAGCGGCGACTTCACCGGCGGAAACTCGACCCGAACCGACGTCGCCGCCACGGACAGGGGAACGCATCCTCGTCGTTGAGGATGATCCCCTGGTCCGCGATCACGTCGTACGTCAACTGCGCGCCGTCGGCTATTGCATCGTCCTGGCGGCGGACGGCCCAGAGGCGCTCGCCTGCCTTCAGGAGGAACCCGGGTTCGACCTCATGTTCACCGATGTCGTCATGCCTGGCGGCATGGACGGACAAGAGTTGGCTCGCCAGGCCAGGGCTATCGCGCCGGATCTTCGGGTGCTTTTCACTTCCGGATTCATCGGGCCCCTCGACGCTGCCTCCAGGATCCCCGCCGGCCAATGGCTCTGCAAGCCCTATCGCCGACAGGAACTGATAACAAGAGTCCGCGAAATCCTGCTTGGTCCATAATAATTGGGGCACGTATGCTCTGGCGTTTCCTTTTTCTGCTTCAAGAGATATTGAGAGCACGGAGGAAATTACAGACAATGTCTGAACTAGAACGACCACTTCATGGTAAATGCGTATTAATCATAGAAGATAACCTCGTCCTGCTTAAGACGCTGGCTGAGCGTTTCGCTGCCGCAGGCGCAGCCGTCACGGTGGCGAGCGAAGGCGCAGCCGGCATGCGCCAGTTTCGAAAGCAGCGTCCTGATCTTGTCATCACGGACATCATCATGCCGGACAAGGAAGGCATCGAGACCATCTGCGAGATCAGGGTCCTGGCCCCCGAACTTCCGGTGCTGGCGATCTCGGGCGGCGGCCGGATCCAGGCCGGCGCTTTCCTTGACCTGGCGAGACGGCTGGGCGCCACGGATGTGATGGCGAAGCCGTTCCGATCGCAGGAAATCCTGAACCGGGCGATCAGGCTTCTCGACAGCGAGGCATGCAGGTCGTGAGGGCGCGGTCGCTCGACGGCGGGGACAGCGGGAGATTCAGGTCCGCCCTGGACGCGACCAGAGCCGGGCGCCGCGCGCGCGCGTCTTTTGCGCTCCTGCGGCCTCCCGGACATGACGCGGCGACCTGCTCCGACCAGCATCGACCGGACCTCGCCGGTTCCATGGCGCTCGTCGCTGCGTTCGCCCGCGCGACTTCCGCTCCCGACGCCGTGTGGGTGGAAACGGCATGATGAGGCCTGCATCCCACAGCGCCCTTCCCCGCCTGCACGACTTCTGGCGCCGCACCGGCGCCGAGGCGCTGGGCGAGATTATCGACGAACTGCCGACGCCGCTGCTCTTCCTGTTCGAGAACGAAAAGGAGATGGTCGCCAACGCCGCTGCACGCGACCTCTTCGGCATCCCCGAGGGGGCGGCGGCGAAGGCTATCCTTGGGGGGGTCGATGCGGCCGGAATTCCGTTCCGTCTCGAAGAAGTCGTCAAGGGCGATCGCCCCAGAGGCGACCTGCGGATCGGGGACCGTCGCTTCACCTCTTCCGCAAGGCCGCTCCCCAGGAACCGACCGGGCGTTCTCTGGACTTTTCTCGACGTCACGGCGCAGCGCGCCGCCGAACAGGAACGCGCCCGGGCCAAACACGCCGCAGCCGTCGCCCAGGTTTCCGGAAGCGTGGCCCATGACCTCATCAACCTCCTTGCCCGCATCATCTGCCGTGCCGAGAATCTGCAGGCCCCCGGCGCAGCGCCCGAGGTCGAAGCTGGAGCGGAGGCGCTGATCACGGAAGCCGAAGGGGCGGCCGACGTGGTACGTCGGCTGGCGACCTATGCCGACACATCGATCGCGACCGTCGAGGCGGTGGATTTGGGCGACTTGATCGCCCAGTGGCGGGACGCGCGATCAGCCGACGAATCAATACGCATTGTCGATGTGACCGGCGGGCGCGTGATGGTCGATGCTGATCTGTTCCGCGCTGTTCTTTACGAACTCGAAGCGAACGCACGACGGGCCGGGGCGGCGCAGGTCATGATTTCTCAACCCCCCTCCCCGGAAAAGGAGGCCGTCCTGATCCAGGTCGAGGACGACGGGCCGGGAATGTCCTCCGATACATTGGTTCGCGCCGCCTCCCCCTTCTTCACCACCCGTCCGACGGACGAGGCTTCGGGCCTGGGCCTGACCATGGCCCGCAGCCTGATGGCTCGCTTCGGCGGGACCCTGACCCTTTCGTCTCCGCCAGGCAAAGGAATGACCGTCACTCTTCACCTGAGGCGCGCGCCCACGGCGCAGCGGTCGATGCGGGCATGAGGCCATGACGCATTCCGCGACGGTCTCCACCTCGGTGACCGATATGCTCCGTCACGCCGGCGCCGCGGATGCGGCCGCTCGCGGCCAGGTGCACATCATCAGCGTGAACGCCGTGCGTGACGCCGTCGGGGAAAGATGGACGCGGCATGATCCGCTGGTCGAAGATTTCGTGATCCGCTCCTTTCGGCGCGGCGGTCGGGAAGACGACTTCATCGTCAGGGTGAACGAAACCGACTTCATGCTGATCCAGCCCAGCCGGGAGCCCATGGGCGCTCTGAGCCGGGCGTCCCAGCTGATGCGGGAAACGCTCAGCTATTTCCTCGGCGCCGTGAAGAGCGAGAACATCAACGTCTCGATTGTCGATCGGCTCAGCGACGACGGCATCGAGGCCACGCGTCTGAGCGAGGCGGATCTGGAAGCCGCCGCAGCCCAGCGCGGGCGAGACATGTCCCACAGCATCGACGGCTCGCCGCCCTGGGAGCGGTTCGGGGTCGCGCGCGCTGCAGGCAAGGTCGTCAGCATTCGCCGGCCTGGCGGCGCTGACATCCAGGCCGTCTTCTACCTGGAACCCATCTGGAATGTGACCCAGGGCGCGGTCGTCTCGTTCGTCGCGCGGACCATCGCGGTTCAGACCGGCTCAAATGGCGAGTTTGAGGCTATCGATCGTCGCGACCTCACGCCGCGGACTCACACCGTCATCGCCTGTAAACGCTTGCAGTTCGTACGTGAAATCGTCGAAGCCGGACACGAAGGCCCGCGCGTCGCCATCCACATGCCGCTTTCGATCAACGGCCTGTCCTTTACCGGCACGCGCACCGAGATTCTCTCCGAGCTCAAGAAGGTGTCGGCGATCTGGCGCGAGCGCCTGTTCATTGAACTGACCGACACCCCGCCGGCGATCCCTCAGGCCCGCCTGGCCGAGATTGTCGGGCAGCTTCGGCCGTTCTGCCGAGGCGTCCATATCCGCGTCGATCCGGGGAACGGGGACGTGGTCCAGTGGAATCGTTGCGGCGCCGTGGGCGTCATCTACACCGCCCTTTCCTCCCAACCCGAGCGAGAGACGCTTGCGCGACTGGATCGCATGATCACCGGCGCCGCCCAGATCGGCATGGGCGCCAGCCTCTATGGCGTCAACACGCGCAGCCTGGCTTTGGCCGCGTGGGCCGCCGGAGCGACCCATCTCTCGGGGGACTGCATCGGCGGCAGATTCGGGCAGGACATCGTCGCGCGGCGCTTCACCATGGATGACCTTTACGCAACCGAAGCCGCCTCGCTGGCGGGCGTGATCGACTGAAATCGCCGGGAGAACCTCCCCGGACAAGAAGATCGGGAACAGACGTCGACGATCGAACGGACATCGCCCGCCCTTCTGGCGGACGTCGAGTCAGACCGCTCCATCGCATCTTCCACAAACCGACCCTGGCCAATCGACACAAAGCCAATGTTGGATTGCATGCTGACAGGCCAGTGATCGCTCCTCAGGGCGAGCCAACTGCCACGCAAATAGAGCAACGATCGTTTTTCTGCGGCCAGCAGGAACGGCCCGGCGCGCCGCAGGGGGGCTGATGCGAACCGGGCCGTCAGCAAATCTCCTCAGCCCGGAGAATGCAGCTTAACAACGCCCCGACGGGTCGCAGCGTTCCGTCAAGCTGTGATCCGCGAAGAGAGGATGCCCGCGGCGCCTGAATCCGGAGGCTGCATCTCTACTAGAGCAACAGCAAGCGCGCCGTGGGGCAGACATATGCCGTCGTCTCGCCCAACTCACGTTCAGCGCCCCCAGGATGCCCCGGCTAAGATCGGCGCGACCTCGATCGAAGAAATTCATCGACCAAAGAACTTCACCACCCTTACACCCTGCTTCGCGTTAAAAGCCGCGGCGTTTTGTGGACCGCATTTTGGGGGTTCGATCGACAAGGGCGACCCAGACCGCGAGCGTTCCGACGAGAAGGGCCATAACGAGAAGAACTGCGCTCAGCACGCCGAGATGCGCCCTCAGCGCCTCGGGCGCGGATCGCAACATCGACGCCAGCCGACAGGCCGACCCGAGGCATGCGAAGGACAGGGACCAGTTCGTCAATCCGTTCAATTTAGGCCTCCTCATTCTGGTAGGCAGCCCCCGTTCAAGCTCATTCTTCTCAACTTTTGACGCGATCATCGTCAGGCAAGCCAAGCCGCAATCGGCGGCTTGGATGACGGGCAGGCGCGGACGGCTTGAGACGTTCCGTACCGACAGCGGGTTGCGTTTCGACCTGGGCTCGCTGTTGTTCAAGGTTCCCCCGGGCCAAGGCGGCGTCGCCCCCCGCCGCATCCAAATCGATGGAAATGACGGCCAGGCGCGCCCTCACCTGTCCGATCTCGCGTTCATAGGACAGGGCTGCTCCGGCCCCTGCCGCCTCTTCCTGCTCTACCGCCAGGGCCTGCCTCAGCTCGAACTCGCGTCGCGGCAAGAAACCCTGCCAGGCAATTGTCTCGGCTCTCTGGATTTCGGCCCGGGCCAGCTTCAGACGGTCGTCCTGCAGGGTGCCCCCGCGCCGGGTCTGAGCCAGTTCGCGCGTCATCGCCTCCCGTCGCGCCACAAACTGTCTTCGCTCGGCATCCGGTGTCGCTTGAGGGACTGTCCCCCGAATGGCGACTGCCGCGGCTTGCGCATCCCGGCTCTGGCCGAGCGCCTTGTCGCTGCCCCCGCCAAGGGCATGAGACAGCTTCAGCGTAGCGATGGCTCGTCCGGCGTGACCCACCTCGGCTTCCGGCACGCGAAGCGCCTCAATGACGCCGCCTTGCCGCGCCTCTAGCCTGATCATATCCCGCCAACCGGCGCGACCCACCCTGCTATGGTTTCCTTTCGGGCGAAGGCGACCATGCTCGCGGAAGCAGCAGCCAAAAGCAGGATCGTGACCAGAGTGACCGAAATCAGGCGTGACGCTACCGACGACGCCAGCGCCGCTTCGCCTGAAAGACGACGAGTCGCGTGACGAACCGCTTCATGGCGAAACAGGTCAGACACTAGCAAACACCCTTTAAAGGAGAAAGATTCATCTATTGTAGGTTGATGAATCTTTCACCGCCGCGCAACCGTGTTCTGCGTCCGGACGCGGTTTTGAAAAACATGAAGAGAACTGGCGCTACGTAGTGCAGACATGATCGTCGAGCCCGCCATGGGGCCCTCCTGCTTCCGGCCGCAACCGCCCCAGATCGGTTGCGGCGTTTACCTGATCGCCCGCGGGCGTAGCCGCGATGTTTGATCCGACTTCTTCCGGCGTTGCGCTCCGGACCAAGCGCTCCTAGGCAGGGCTTGCCTCGAACCCACGGCATCGTCAGGCCAGAAACCTCGCCCCGAGGCCGTCCTGCAACAAAGATCTCGCAAACCTCGCCAATCGAGATGGCCGCCTGTAAACGAATCCCTATGGCAGCGGCCCCCAATCCCATTGATGTCGAAGTCGGCGTTCGCGTCCGCGCCTATCGCGAAGCCGCCGGGCTGTCCCAGCACGATCTCTCGCGTCTGATCGACATCAGCTTCCAGCAAATCCAGAAATACGAGCGCGGCCAGAATCGCATCTCCGTCTCCCGGTTGATGCATATCGCCGAACAACTGGGCACGAGCGGCGCCGTATTGCTCGGTGAAGTGAGCGGACCGAAGAGCGACGATCCGAAGACCCTGCTTGAAACCCCCGGCGCACTGGACCTGCTTCATGCCTACAGCGGCATTCGAAACGCCGCTCACCGGCAAGGTTTGCTCGCGATGGCCCAGACCCTGGACGCCCGTAAGACAGAGTGATCCATGTCCACGCAGCCATCTTTGGGCAGGGGCGAAGGCCTCACTCCCACCCAACGGGAATGCCTGTCGCTAGTCGGCCAGGGCTTCCAGTCCAAGGAAATCGCCGAACTCACCGGCAGGGCGCCGAAGACCATCGACAAGCATATCGAGAACGCCTGTCGCAAACTGGGCGTCCCGAACAGACGCCATGCTGCTCGTCTTTTGCTCGCTCAGAACCCTCTACGGAATGACGTCGTAGAGGCGCCGTTCCCCATGGCCCTCCCGATCATCGGCGCCCCAGATGGCGTCACGAAAGGAGGTGCGAATGCCGCAAACGCTCGCACGTCTCCCCTCTCTGACCTGGGAGGAGATGGAGGCGATATTCGACGAGCTGGCGGCGACGAACGAGCAGAGGGACCAGGCTCTAAGACTGCTGTCGATGACACGGCTGGCGGCCCAGAACCTTTCACCGCTCGACTTGATGCGCGAGATTTTCTGCATCGCGCTCGTTCTCCCTTGCGGGAACGATCGACCGCCGGAGAGGCCCGATCGGGAGAGACGCCCTCTCCCCTCAAGCGGATGATGTCGATCCTCGTCATCGCTGCGGCCGCATCCGTCCTGCTGGCCGCCCTGCTGGGCGGCGGCGTGCAGTTGCAACTCGCCGTCCAGGCCGTCGACCGCCTTCTGTCAGGTCGCTGACCCGAACCCTACCCCATCCGTGTTTCTCTAATTTTCCGTTTGCCGGGTCTGCCCGGCGGCAAGGACCCCTCATGCAACGACGCCAACTCGCCCAAACCATCGCCGACGCCCTCTTTCAGGCTGAAGATTCCGCCGACATTTCGCTCCGTGACGCCAGCAATTTGATCAATACTCTGACCAGCGCCCGCCTCAATAACCGCCTATCCGCCGTCTTGGGCGCCGATGCTCTCTCTGCGGCGACAGAAGCGGTTCGCGCCTTCGGTGAAGCGCGCGGCCGGCTGGTGACCGCCCACCATGCCTTGGCAGAGGCTGCTCCATGGCTCGTCGGCCACAACGTCGAACTGGCGGGACCTATGACCGGCAAGCCCGAAACGGACGAAGTGCGCACCGCCGGCCGCCTTCGCCGAATTGCATGATGTCGGACTTGATCGTCCGCCACGGCTTGGCCATGCTGGGCCATGCAGCGCCTCGAAACCCCAGTCCAGATCGGCTTGACCGTTCTCTTAGTCATCATCGCCGGTTTCGCCTTGTGGCGCGGCGGTCGACCCGAGCGTCTGGCCGTCATCGCACTGATCGTCGCCAGCCTTGCTTCGCCGCTCGTTCAGAACACATCAAACTTCAACGCCCCCCAGTGGGGCATCATGATCGTGGATGTTCTGCTGTTCATTGCATTCGCGGCGCTCGCCTGGCTTTTCGGCCGCTCCTGGATTCCCTGGGCCGCAGCGTTCCAGCTGATCACGGTCGTCACCCACGTGGGTTACGCCCTCAATCTGGACATCCTGAGCAGGGCCTATCTGTCCACCTCCTATCTGCTCTTCTTCGGCGTCCTGAGTGCTATCGCCTGGGGCTCCGTGCGTTCGGGAGGAACAAGGCGTGATCGACGTCGAACCCCTGGACGAGATCGACGCCTATGTCGGCCGTAGAATTTCGGACATACGCGAAGCTGCGGCCCTGACCGAGGAACGGCTCGCAAGCCTGCTGGGAGTGGATCTCCAAGGGCTTCGCGCTATGGAAGCCGGCAAGGCCAAGATCTTTGCCGAAACTCTACTGACGGCCTCTCGGGTGCTGAACGTTTCGGTGTCGGCGCTGCTCCCGCCCGACACGTACTAGCCCCTCGCTTTTCGGGGTCGGGCGCTTTTCCTGCTTTTGCGACGCCTGGAACCGGATACGCCCCATGTGCGCCTCATGCACAGGGCGTTCATGTTCAGCGCAGCTCAGACATAGGCCTGCACATGGAGGCCCATACGCACAAAGCGAACACGCTCAGCCCGTAAATCCGGTTCAGGCGTGAACCCCGCCTGGGCGAAGGCGCGCTGCTGCGGAAGCGCCGAAGGGGCATCCACGACCCGCCACCACTTGAGGTCGGCCGAAGCCTTCGGCAGAAGGCCGCCCACGATCCGTTCGATGTCACGAAAACTCAGTTCGACCGCCGCCGCCTTCTGGCGGCGCAGGTATCGAGCAAGGGGATCATACTTCGCCATTCTGATCCGCCCACCCCTCCTCACGGCGACACCACGACCGCCAGCCTGACCATACGGGGCGCCGCTTCAGGAGAGAAGGCCGCGCCAGGAAAATCGGAAAGCGCTTAAATCTGTTAGCGACCCGACCGCCGGGTCCAGCTGGGGCGTTCCTCGTCCCCCGGCCCCCCTCATAATCGAAGTTGTAGTAACGCCGCCAGCGATCAGACTACATGTTCGCTCAGGTCGGCGTAGCGCCGTCGAGAACAAGCTTCGACGCCCGTCACCCACGTCTGCGACCTTCTGGCTCTTTCATGTGCCGAGTGAGTCAGACGCCGCCTCACCAAGCCGCGCATCGCGTGCGGCGGCGTTTTGAGGCAGGGGCGGTCGCAGCAAGAAGTCGGCAGTGTGCGCCATGAGCGGTCATGGCGCCAGCACCGGAACGCGACATCGGCCTAAATCCAGGCTGACGCTTCCGTCATCCGCTTCCTGGCAGGCCGGTATCGACTGCAGATCGTCGAGCCCAGGACTGCACGCGACCCTCAGCCGACTTTCTAACCAGCCGGGATCATTCGCCGACGTCGCAGTTAACCAGCCCTCTTCACGCAAGACCCCGACTCGCGCGCGGGAGACCGGAGCCTCCAGACCATCGGTCAGCCGCAGCCGCAGCTTGCGTCCGTCCTCGACCACGCCTGCGAGGGACGCACGCGCCACCCACCACGAGCGGTGGGTCTGCGCGCCCTCTACGTCCTTCAGACCCGTGATCGCCTGTGACAGGGCATCAGCACCCGGGCAGAGCCTTGCGGTCCGATGCACCGAGTGAAGGAAGCGCCGCAGCTCTTTGATCTCAGCGCGCGCCGGCGATCAGAGCTCCGCAGTCGGCGTCTTCCGCCAGGCCCGGGTCGACGAAGCCCAGCAGTCCCGCGATCGGGCTGATCAGGGTCGCCAGCGCCCCGACGATTCCCCCCTGAGCCGCCACAGCGGCAATGTCCACGCCGAGCCGGGGGGACACGAGCGGCCCGTTGACAGTGATCGGGGCCCAGATCCGAAGCAGTCGCGGCTTCTTGGTCTTGCCGTCGATCCTCAGATTCAGCGTCTCGGCGCCCAGATCGATGGTCCCCGTCCCTTGCGCCAGGACCACGTCGGTGTCGATCACGAAAGTGCTCGCCGTGGCGGTTCCGCCCGCGACGCTGAAATTCGCGACGGCGCACCGGATCGCCGAGCTCGATTGGTCTCCCGACAACAGCTTGGCCAGACCCGCCCCGACATTGATGCCCAGCAACTCGGCGAAAGCCGAACGCATCTGGCCATGAGGCACAACCAGGCTGATCGTCCCCTTCGAATTGGCCGCCAGTTCATGGATCGAGGCGCCGGGCCCTTCCAGCTTCGCCCGGCCAAGGGCGCGGCCGGTGACCGTCGGCGCGCCGCCGCGCGCCGGAATGATCGATTCCAGAGGATAGCCGCCCAGTCGAAAATCCACGGCGCTGTAGGGCGTGTCCCTGGTGGCGTCGATCCGAGCTGTCCCGTTGAGTTCTCCCCGACTGAAGGCGAATGAAACCGGGTCAAGCTTCAGAATTCCATCCTTCAGGTCGGCGCCCAGCCGGACCTGGCGGATGTCCAGCGCATTGGCTTTCACAGAACCGGCGCGATAGGACAGCGTCCCGTCCATCGTGCGCAGTCGCTCCGTTCTCAGCGGCGCATCAGGCAAAAGCTTGCCGGGCTTGCCCGAGGTCGCGACCGTGCCGCCGCTCGTGACCTGCGGGCGGGCCCCCAGCACCGCCGCCAGATCGTCGATGTCCAGCGAGCGCGAGGCCAGCTGAGCATCCACGCGACGACGGTCGTTGGCCTTTTTTACCTCCACCACGCCCGACAGGTCCGACGACCCGACCCGTCCACTGAAATCGGCGAAGCGGAACAGGGAGCCGTTCCGGCTCAGGCTCCCGCGCAGCCTGTAGGGCGGGGTGTTCGGCGCGGTGATTCCGGTCAGCAGATAGATGTCCGCCAGGTCCCTCCCCTCCAGCTCCAGCACGGCGTTGAAACGGCCCAGGTCGAAAGGTCGGGTGACGGACCCGTCGGCCTTCAGCCTGGTCCCGGCGCCCGCCAGGTCGGCCGTGAAGTCGTAGGGCCTGTCGCGACGGATGTTGATGAAGGGACCGCCCGTCACGCGCAGCGTCAGGGGCTCTCCGTTCATGGTCCCCTTGCCGTCGAGCAGAAAGCCGCTTTCGCCGTCCTCAGGGGAGCGAGCCTCGCGCGCCGTGACCGTGGCGTCGAGCTTCATCCCGCGTCGCTGCTCGTCAAGAGTCAGGCGGCCCTCGTTGATGACCAGCCGCTGGATGACCGGCAGTTTCGCGCCCCGGCCGTCGTCCGGCCGGTCCGGATTCAGGTCCCAGCTGCGTCGCCCCTGCTCGTCGACGATCAGATGGACCACCGGGCGCGTGATCGTCAGGGACGGCACTTCGACCTGGCCAATGAACAGTCGTCGCAGCCGCACCGAGACGTCCAGCCGCGACACCTCGGCCGTCTTCTTCTCCCGCGCCCAGGCAGGACCGCCGATGCTCAGGCCGCGCACCGTCGCCGACGGCGTCCAACTGAACAGCTTCACGTCCAGATCGCCGTTCAGCGCGATCTCCCGGCCGGTCGATGCCGACGCCGATCGTCCGATCGGTCCTCTCAGCCAGTTCCAGTCGAACAAGATCAGAAAAACCAGAAACGCGGCCGTCACGGTCAGGAGGATTCCCAGCGCCACGAACTCTGGGCGTCCGGGATGACGAACAGCGAGCCACACGGGATCTCGGGTCACGACGTGCTCTTTCAGCGCGTTCGCCTTGCGTCTCACGCGCGCCCAGGCTGCGCCGGCGCGCGCCTGCAAGGCTTCAGTCGTCGATGTCAGATCTGGCCTTTCGATCAAGATCGCCTCCGGTGAAGCCGATCAACGCATGAGAACGCCGGGGGGCGCCACAGTCCGATGACGAGACGCAGGCATCCTCCCGTAGGGACCGAAGGCCTGCTCCCGCGCCGCGTCGCTATCGTCGAGCTTTTTGTCTTTCGGCGGTCGCCACAACCAGGAGGGCTTGGCCCTGGCCATACTGCGGAAAGGTAAGAAAAGATGGATCGTAAGCAGACGAAGGGCCGCGAGGACAACGGGGCGGCGCCCGGGGGAAGGCCAGACGTCACCACATCCGACGAGGCAGTCAAACGGACCGGCCTGAAATCCCGACGCGCCGCCGGTCCTGACGGCCCCGACGCCACCTTGATCGGCGACACCTTCAAGGCGAAGCCGGGGGCGTGAAGCCCAGGACAACCTGGCCCGACATGAGCCGGCGCACATATTCTCCTGTCTTCCGAAGCCACGCAGCGTTTAGCCGGCGCCGTATGCTTGAGTTAAGCGGAGCCATCGCGCTTCGCCCGAACTTGGCCTGGAGTGCGCCCCGACGGCCCCTGCACAAGCTTGCCAGCGCAGCCGGACTTTTCTTCGGCTCCGCCGCCTTTCGTTCCGAGATCCGGGCTGACTCGACGGTTCAAGGCACCTGGCGAAGGAGTGTTCAAGTATCGTCCCCGAGATGGAGTTGAACTGGGGGATCACCTCCGCATGGCGGAATACGCACGCCTTGTCCGGGACCTGGGCAAGTCTCTTCACGGCCACACCCTTCTTTGGCATCGAAGCGCGCCTGACGGCAGCGACAGCGGCCCGCAGCGGAAGTTGCGCGTCGTCTCTCCGAGTTCCAGGCCGCGGACGCCTCAGCTCCCCTGATGCGCCCGCAGGAAAGTATTCAGTCGATGCGGGAGGTTCTGGGCGACCGTCGTCAGCACGCCGACGGACCTCCGCCCAAGACCCAGGCGGAGGAGTTGGCGCCCGTTACGCCGGGTATGGCTGCGACAAGCCCCCTCCAGGCCGTGATCAGGAGCGTCGCTGATGTTGTCCGCCCGTCGTCCGCCCCTTGTCATTATCGCTCTGGCGCTTCTCGCCGTCGCCTGAGAGCGTTGGGTCGCCGCCGCCATGGTGGCGGACGTTCTCCCCTAGAGGTCCCTCTTCGAGCGGCTGCGAAGGGTCCGTCGCTGCTCCAGACTCTTCGCCCCCCCCGTCCTCGGCGCGGGTGCGAATAGCCGGCAGTCCGCTGCCCTGCAACCGCCGGGCGCGCTCTTCCACCTGCTGGAGGATGATTTTGAGATCTCGGTCGGTCAGGCGCTCCAGGCCGATGAACCGCTCGTCCGCAGCTTCCACGGCGTGGATCAGTTCATCCAGCTTGGCGTGGATCGCCGCTCCGTCGCGGTTCTGGGTGTTCTGGATGAGGAACACCATGAGGAAGGTGACGATGGTGGTCCCGGTGTTGATAACCAACTGCCAGCTCTCGTTGAAATGAAAAAGCGGTCCCGTGAGGCCCCAGATCAGGACCAGGGCGAGACAGACGACGAAGGTCCAAGGCCGACCGGCAAGGCTGGCGGCGGCGTTCGAGAATTTCACAAATAGACGTTCCATGGCCTTGCAACGCCGAGACCGACCTTGGGTTCGCCTGGGGCCGCCGAGCGGAGCCCGCCGCACGGACGCCAAGACCCGCATGGCCCATCTGCGTTGCGAGTTCGCGGTGCGAATGCAGGCCAGGGCCTGGCTGACGGCCGAGGCTATGAGCTGCCCATCACCCAGGAACAGCTTGCGGACGCCCCTGGCACGACCGCCGTTCACGTCAACCGGACGCTGAAGGCGCTGGAGCAAACGGGCTGATCCTGCGCAACAAGCGGACTATCAGCTTCCCTTCCTGGGAAAGGCTGCAGGGACGTCGCCGCCTTCAACCGTCGCTATCTGCACATCCGCCAGGTCGACCTCGCCAGCGTTTGAGTCGGTCGCTGAAGGCGTGGACGGCCACTGCCGACGAGCCAGTCAGCATTGCCCTGCCTGCGTCGTCGCACCTGCGGTCAACCGATCGGCCGAGCCCGGTTCCGCTGGTCGCCGCCTGCTTCGCGCCCGCATTCCTGGTCCGCAAAGAGCTTGAGACCGCTTGCGGACACTCGGAAACCTTGGCGGGACGACGCGTTCATCCGATCCAGCTTTCGGGAGGAAGAGCGTGATGACCAACAGGCGGCCTGTGATTGAAGAAGCCTTCGAACTCGCCAGAAGCGGTCGATATCGCGTGCCGAGCGAGGTGCGCAGGGCCCTAGTGGAGAAGCGATATACCCAGGCGGAGTTGTTCCAGCTCGAGGGCAAGGCCACATGGGCCCAGTTGCGCACGCTCTGCGCCGATGCCCGCTATCCGGCCGGCGCGGGTTCCGTTCAACCCGGCTGACTGATCATTGTCACGGGTCGATCGGCAACGACAGTCTCGTCCATGCGCTTGATTGTCATGTTCATCGGAAGCATCAGGAGAAGACGTTGATCAGATCCCTGCTTATCGGCCTGGTCGCTGGACAGCGCTCGATGACCCCCGTGGCGGCGACGGCCCTGTCTGCCGCCAGCGGCCGCATCGCCATCGGTCACGGGCTTCCGCCCCTACTATGGAGTCCCCTGGTCGCTGCCTCCGCCATCCTGGCGGCCGGGGAGTTGGCTGGCGACAAGATGGCCTCGGCGCCGGACCGGACAAACCTACCGGGTTTGGTTGCCCGCCTGTTTACCGGGGCTCTGGCGGGCGCGGCGGCCGTGCCAGCGAGCAAAGCTCCTTTGCGGGAGAATGCGGCTGGTGAACCGGAGAATGGCTCTGCTGTTCCGACCGGAACCTGTCACAGCCCGACGGCGGTGGAATCCGATCAAAATCCTGCCGCCGTCGGGGCGGTCTTCGGGACGATTGGGCGCGCCTGCAGACGTGCCGCTACCGCCCTGGCAAAGGCGCGATGGGCCTCGCCTTCATCGTGGATCATGAGCAAGAGGCCGCTCCGAGCGTCAGAGACCCGGAAGCGGGGAAGATCGTCTCCGTTCTTCGGTGAACGGGGCAGCCGCTCCAGTTGCACGCCGGCGCGGGAACGCAGCAGGATCTTTTTCGGCATCGGAACCTCCTGAATCCGACAGTCAGATCGGAACAGGCCGATGGGTTCCAGACGGTCCGTTTTTCGACTCGGCGATGCTACTCGGCAGTCTTGCCGCAGCCGGCCGTTCGTATGGAACGGAATGGCGGCACGTCGCTTCGAGACCTGTCCAGCCGGAGGGCAGTTGATGATCTCGTTCTGCGCTCTCGCAGCATCCTCTATGCCAATAGCGGGATGTCTGCTCAGGGTCGGATTGCGACTATGGCACCTCGCCGGCAGTTTCCCATCTTGCGCTAGTTCGGGACTGATCGTGCGTCGAGCCCAAAGGCTCCCCATTCCTTCCGTCCACTTTCAGCGACCAGAATCTCGCGGCCTGAGCCGCCTCACTCGTCAATGAGACTGATAGTCAGGACGCACCTCAAGCCTCCGGATTCGTAGGAAAGTCGAGCGCCGCCCTCGCCCCCCGAAAAGCTCTTCTCGATAAGATGGGTGCCGAAGCCCCGACGGACGGGAGGCGAGACCGGAGGCCCTCCTGTCTCCTGCCAAAGAAGAACCAGGGAGCGGCGGCCCTCGCCATCGGCGCCGACGTTCCAGCTGACGTCCACGCAGCCCGAAGCCAAGGTGAGCGCGCCGTATTTGGCCGCATTGGTGATCAGTTCGTGGAGAAGAAGGGACAAGGCGACCGCCTGCGAGGGGTGAAGCCAGACCTTGGGGCCCTGGATGCGGAACGGCGAGGGTTGCTGGTCGTGAGGCGCGACCGCCTCGGCGATGAGTGCATTGAGATCGGCGCCCGCCCAATTCTGATCGACCAGCACATTATGTGCGCGGGACAGGGCGATGAAGCGATTGGAGAGGTCGCGGCGCACCTCGGCCGCCACGCCGGCGCTCCGCAGGGTCTGCTCGGCGACCGACTGGACGGTCGCGATCGTGTTCTTCACGCGGTGGTTGAGTTCGTTCAACAGAAGAAGGCGGTGCTCTTCCGCCTGCCTGATGTGGGTTTCGTCGCGAAAAATTTTTACGAAGGCCTGGCCGTCGTCCTGCAGCAGCAAGGTCGCCCCGTTTGCCCAGAAGAGCGTACCGTCCTTGCGGCGGTGCCAACGACTGTCCTCAGCGGACCCCCGGCGAAGCGCCGTTTCGATCTCCTGACGATGGATCCCCGCGGCCTCGTCCGCTTCGGTGAATATGGTCGCGATACTCTGCCCGATAATCTCATCGTCAACGAACCCCGTCACGGCTGTGGCGTCGGCCAGCCAGCGAGTGATGTGGCCATCCCTCTCGAAGACGACGATGCCGTAGCCGCGCAGGCGATTGATGACGCGTACAGCCAGGGATTTTGCGTCTTCAGAGATCATGGTCCGTCAACGCGCTCGTCCCAGTTGGGCTGCAGCCTCCAATCCGCGCGCTATAAACCCGAACTGCGGCGCCCGGTCCTGACGTCAGCAGATCGCGAATGGACCTGAGTGAAATTCGGTGAGGCCCGTTGGACTAGCCTGACGTTCCCCTGCGCTGAAGTACCGCCGCTACAGCCGGCCCCGGAGGCGAAGCTCGACCGTCCGGCGTAACCAGATCGTGCGTTGCCTTGCTAGAGTCAACTTGCGCGACGTCGCGGCGAGGCACGGCTGACCTTGGTCGGAGCCCCCGCGAGCTTCGGCGCCCGGCCGCGTCCCCCGGTTCGCGGCGCGGGGCCCTGAAGGCTGGCGCGCAGCGCCGCCATCAGGTCCACGACCGGGGTGTCTTCCGGTTCGGCCGCTCGCACCGGTTTCTGGCCCTTCTGCTTGGCGGCGATCAGCGCCTTAAGCGCCTCCTCGTAGCGGTCGACGAACTGGTCGGGGTCGAAGGGGCCGGCCTGCTGCTCGATGATGCGCCTAGCGATGTCGATCATGGCCGGATCGGGTTGTTTGTCCGATATGGCGCCGAACACGTCCCGCGCGTCACGGACTTCCCCGCGCGTGCGCAGCGAATAGGCGAGAATGCCCCGGTCCCGGGGTTCGAGCGCCAGCAGACGCTCGCGGGTCGACAGGACCACCCGGCCCAGTGCGATCTTGCCTTCGGACCGCATGGCCTCGCGTACCACCGCGAACGCCTCTTCCGCGATCGCACCCGCGGGCGCGAGATAATAGGGGTTGTCCCAGTATAGACGGTCTATCTCCTCTTCCGGAACGAACCGCTCGATGTCGATCGTCTTGGTGCTCTCCAGCTTGACCGACTTGATCTCGTCATCGCTGAGAAGGATGTATTCGTCCTTGGCGACGGCATAGCCCTTCACGAGGGAAGACCGCTCGACCGGGCCGGTATCGGGGTCTGTCGTCACCATCCGAATTCGGTTGTTCGTCTCGGGGTTTATCAGGTTGAAGTGGACTTCGCCGCCCGGGTTGGTTGCGGTGTAAAGCGCGACCGGGCAGGTCACGAGGGACAGTCGCAGGTGTCCCTGCCAGGTGGGTCGATACGCCATGATACGGGTCTCCCGGCGCGCTTGAATCCGCCGCGCCGATACAACACCGGAGCCCCCGATTCGCTCCGCGGCCAAATCTAACGCAGGGCCTAGCCTAGCCGTCCCCCGAAACCGATTAGTAAGCCGACGATCAACCGCTCTGCGGACACTGCCCAGCGCCTAATTCGCAAACCGAACGATTACCGAACTTGGGAACCGATCTGCGACGGATGTCGGCGCCTGACTAAGGCTTCGTCAGCGGGCAAGCGTCCGCGCCACTTCGACGAACGGCGTCTTTTCAAAGCGAGCCCCACGTGATTTATTGCGTGACCCGACTGCCGGGGGACCGGGCCAGCAAACCATCTAATCAGACAGGGAAGTGACAGGATGCCCCAGTTCGTCATCGAGAGAGAAATGCCGGATGTCGGTCAACTCGGCCCAGGGGATCTCAGAGACGCCTCTCAGACATCTTGTTCCGTCCTCAGGAACCTCGGACCAGAAATCCAGTGGGTTCAAAGCTATGTAACTGACGACAAAATCTATTGCATCTACCGGGCCCCTGACGAGCAGATGATCCGGCAGCATGCGGAGCAGGCTGGCTTTCCTGCTAACAGCATCTTGCCGGTGAGGGCGGTAATCGACCCGACCACTGCTGAGTAAGGGCATCTCCCGACAGCTGGGCGGGGCCCTCTGTCGCTCAATGTCCGCTTGCCGCCCCCCGCAGAAAGAGATCAGCGCCGCCGTCATAAGGAGCGAAAATCGCTATCTGCCAAAGGGACTGCCGCAATCTGACGGGCGCGGTCTGGGCCCAGACGGCGCACAACGGCGCCGGCAACGTGGTCATGTTCGCCGACGATCCCGCCCTCCGGAAATACTGGCTGGGCCCAAGGCGCATGTTGCTCAACGCCGTTTCCTGTCGCACCACCTCACCCCGGCGGAGCGGCGCAAGGAATCGAGTGTGCGCCAGTGAGGAGTTCGGCCACAGACCGACGTCTGGCGACAGGCGCGCCAGTCCTAACTCCAAGCATATTATCGAAGGAGTCGAGAGCACCCAGCCAGCTTATCCGCCCGCCTCCTTCATAGCCGAAATCGACTCGTCGGCATTGGAGGCAAGATCGCTCGCACGCCGATCATCGTGTGGAATGAAGTTGAAGGGCGGGCATCCTTCTGCGAGCCGCGTCCCTGATGGTCGAGCAAATCAGCCCGGCATGCGGGCAAAAAAACGCGCTGAAACGCGCTGAAACGCGTCAAAAAATGGAGACCGGCTGTGCCCCATATGTGCCCCAAAACGCAACCGACGAAATCCAGGCTCCACACGCCCAGAACAAGTCATTGTTTATGAAGGGGAAAATGGTACGCCCCCTCGGGCTCGAACCGAGGACCCTCTGATTAAAAGTCAGATGCTCTAACCAACTGAGCTAGGGGCGCACGCTTTAGAATCAACCTGTTAGGTCGCTTCTCCGCCAACCAGTTTGTCGCCGGTTTGCGGAGGCGGTTTCTGGTTCATTCGCGTCGGGAGGTCAAGGCCCACGGCGCCGCAAGACACGTATTTTATGAGAACAACCCTCGCGGTCAGTTGCGGTTCACCTTGGATCGTTCAACAAGAGAGGGAACCGGGCTCCCCGGATGACGTTTGCTGCCCCATAAGGGGGATTATCCGATGAACCGATTGAATCTGAACCGTTTGCTGCTGATCGCGGCCCTGGGCGCCGCCGCCGCGACATCGGCTTGCGACGAGCCCCCCGCCGAGGCTCAGACGGTTGAAGTCCAGGTTCAGGACACGACCGCGCCCGCAGCCGAAGAATCGGCCGCTCCCGCCGTGGCCGAAGCGCCCGCGGCGGACGCTCCGCCGCCCGTCGACGCGCTGCCGGCCGAACAACGGACCTCGGCACAGACGGTTCAGCCCGAAAGCGATACGCTGTTCTACTGATTCCGTCGGCGCGGCGTTCGCGTCCCTCGTTCGCGCCCGTACCCGCGCCCCATTCCCGCGCCCTGAGCCAAGGTTGCAGTTTGACGTCGAGGCCACATCTCCTTCTCGCCGGCATGGCGCTCTGGGCTGTCAGCGGACACCCGGTCGCCGCCGAGCCGCGCGCCCAGATTCGCGGCGACATCGACGCCGAGTTGCGTCGTGAACTGGAACGCGCCGTCGGCGACGTGGACGGCGCCCCCTCCACCCGGTTCGAGGCCCGTCGGCGCGCGCGCACCGCGATGGAATCGGCCGAGGCCCTTCTGCGCTCGGAAGGCTATTATCAACCGACCTTGCAGGATGACGTGGAGGGCGAGGAAAAGCCCGTCGCCGTCGTGACAGTCACGCCCGGACACCGTTTCGAACTGGGCGAAACCAAGGTCAACTGGATCGCCCCCGTGCCCGATTCCGTGACGGAAACGGTCGCGATCGCCGACATTTCGCTGAAGCCGGGCGATCCGGGCCGGGCCGCCGACATCCTGGCGGCCGAGGGGCGGGTCGTGGCAGGCCTGACGCGCGAGGGCTATGCCGACGCCAAGGCCGAGCCCCGTCGGGTCGTCGTCGACCACGCCGCCTTCACCGTGCAGCCGACCTTCAACATCGCCTCCGGCGCCCTGGTGCGGCTGGATGGGGTCCAGGTGCGCACGCGTGGACCGACCAATCCCGAATGGGTCGCCGGACTGGCCCCGTGGAAGGCGGGCGACCGCTACGACCCCGAGAACGTGGCCGAACTGGAGCGTCGGATTCTGGACACCGGCGTCTATGACGGCGTCGGCGTTGCGCTGGCCCCGCTGGACCAGGTCACGCCCGAAGGTCTGCGCCCCGTCATGGTCACCCTGTCCGACCGCCCTCGCAGCCTGCTGGAAGCCGGCGCCACCTATTCGACCGCCGAGGGCGCGGGCGTGGACGTGTTCCAGACCCGCTACAACCGCTTGGGCCGCGCGGCGACGCTGAAATACGGGCTCCGTTTCGCCAGTATCGACAGCCGCCTGGGCGGCGAGGCCAGCCTGCCGCATTGGGGCCGCCCCGGGCGGACGCTGAAACTGTCGTCCTATCTCGTCCGCGAACGGACCGACGCCTACGACCGCAGCGCCGTCGCCCTGGCCGCCGATCTGACGCAGCGCATCGGCAAGACCTCTTTCTTCACCTACGGCCTGGGCCTCGACGCGGGCCGCTATACCGAGAACCGCTTCGATCCGATCACCCAGGCGCCGATCACCTTCGACCGCGACCTCGCCCTCCTGACCGCGCGCAGCGCCGCCTACATGGATCGCTCCAATGATCCGCTGAATCCGACCCGGGGTTTCCGCCTCTATCTCTCGGCCCAGCCGACCGCCGTGACGGGCGAGGACACGATTCTGTTCCTGCGCACCGAGGGCCAGGCGACCGGCTACCTGCCCTTGCAGGACGGTGCCCGAACGGTGTTGGCCGGTCGCGCCCGGCTGGGCTCGATCATCGGCGGTCAGGAGCTGACGGTGCCGTCGGACCGCCTCTTCTATTCCGGCGGCGGCGGTTCGGTGCGCGGCTATTCCTATCAGAGCATCAATCCGCGCCTGCCGAACAACAAGCCCCGCGGCGGCCTGTCGCTGTTCGAGACCTCGATCGAGGTGCGCCACGACATCGGCGAGAAATTCCAGGCCGTCGCCTTCGTCGACTCGGGCGCGGTCGGCTTTCTGGCGACGCCGAACTTCAACAACATGCGCTATGGCGCAGGCGTAGGCGTGCGCTACAAACTGCCGTTCGGTCCGGTGCGGGCCGACATCGCCGTTCCTCTGGACCGGCGTGAAGGCGACGCCAACTTCCAGCTCTACATCAGCATCGGCCAGGCGTTTTGACCGACACTCCGCCTCACGACTCCGAAGCGGAAACCGCCGCCGAAACGCCGGCGAAAAAGGCGAAGCGCAAACGCACGCGCCTGCAACTGATCGGCTTCCTCTCGGGGATGGTGGTCGCGGCTCTCCTGGCCCTGGCCATCGTTCTGGCCGTCGGCGGACGGATGTATCTGGTCTCGGATTCCGGCCGCGAACTGATCACCAGCTTCGTCGCCGGCAAGAAGATCAGCCGCTATGGCTACATCCACGTCGAGGGGCTGAAGGGCGACCTGTTCGACGACTTCACCCTGGGCCGGGTCACGGTCACCGATGCGAACGGGGTCTGGCTGGAAGCGACGAACGTCCGCGTCGACTGGTCCTACTGGCCGCTGCTGATGCGGCGTTTCCACGCCACCGAGATCACCGCCGACCAGATTCGCGTGATCCGCCGCCCCCTGCTGGAGCCCAAGATCGAGCCCAGCGGTCCGCAGGCGCTATCGGTCGACATCGACAAGTTCAGCGCCAACGTCGAGCTGATGGAGGACTTCTCCAAGGAATACGGTCGCTGGACCCTGAGCGGCGACGCGGAAGTCCCGCGTCAGGGCGACAAGAAAATCAATGTCAACGCCTTCAGCCTGGACCACAAGGGCGACCACCTGCTGCTGAAGGCCGTCATCGGCAAGAAGCCCGAGGACCTGCGCGTCAACCTGCGCGCCGGCGAGGCCCAGGGCGGGCCGATCGCCGGAGCCCTGGGCTATTCCACGAACAAGCCCTTCTCGGCCGTCGCCGTGGTCAACGGAGAGGTGGTCGATGTCGTGGTCAAGACGGGCGACTTCACCCCCCTGTCGGTCAAGGGCCGCTACGGCAAGACCGGCGCGCGCATCGGCGGCAATGCCGACTTCTCCGGCTCGGACCTGCTGGAGCCCTTCGCCCGGCGGATCGGCACGACCGCCCGTTTCGGCTTCGCCAGCCTTCCGGTGCGGGATCGCGACGACGTTCAGGGCATGGCCTGGACCCTGACCGCCGAGAACCTCACGACGCGCGCGCAGGGCCTGATCAACCTCAAGGATCGCACCGCGCCCGAAGGCGTGAACCTGAACCTCGCGACCCCCTCGCTCAGCCGTCTGGTCGGGTTCACCCTGGCCGGGCCGACGACCTATGCGGGCGTGTTCCGGGGCGACGCCAGCACCTGGACGCTGCAGGGTGCGGCCGACCTTCACGACGCAGACATCGCCAGCTATCGCGCCGCCCGCGTTTTTGGGCCCCTCAGCCTGAGCCGGAGCAAGGGACGGTTCGACGCCTCGACTGACGCGCGCGCCGTCGGCGGCTCGACCGCCGGCATCATCGGCGCCCTGCTCGGCGCGACGCCGCGCGCGCAGTTGGAGGGCTCTCGCACCGCCGACGGCGCCTATCTATTGAAGAGGATCGACGGGCGCGGCCAGGCCCTGACCCTGACCGGTTCGGGCGGACGCAGCATTACCGGGGGTTTGAGCTTCCGCGGCGACGCCGACATCACCGACATTTCGCGCATCCGCCCCGGCGCCAAGGGTTCGTTCAGCGGCCCGATCCAGGCCGGAAAGGCCCGTGGCGACACGCCGTGGACGCTCAGCTTCGACGGGCGCGGTTCGCACATGACGATCGGCATGGACGAGCTGGACCGGCTGCTGGGCCAGACCCCGCGCCTGAAGGCCGCCGGATCATGGCGCCACGGCGTGCTCTCCGTCGACAGCAGCGAACTGACCGGCGCTGCCGGCCGCATGGGCGCCAAGGGTCTGATCGAGGGCGGCCAGATGCGTCTGGCGCTGGACTGGGACGCGCGCGGCCCGTTCGGCGTCGGCCCGGTCGCCATCGACGGCGCCATGAGCGGAAACGGCGCCCTGACCGGCACCCTGGCCCAGCCGCGCGCCGACCTGCGCGCCGCCTTCGACAAGGTCTCGGCCAGCGGCCTGATCCTGACCAACGCCGACCTGATCCTCAGCTTCCGCCAGGGCGCCGACGCCTCGGACGGTCGCATCGTGCTCAACTCCGGCTCGAACTACGGTCCCGCACGCGCTTCCGGCAACTTCTTCCTCGGCGGCCAGCGCATCCGCCTGACCGAGGTGGACGTGAACGCCGGCGGCGTGACAGCCCAGGGCGCGATCGCCCTGTCCAACAACTTCCCCTCCAGCGCCGACCTGACCTTCACCGCGCGTCAGGGGGCCTTCCTCGCGTCGGGCGAAGCCAACGGCCGCGTGCGCCTGAGCGACGGCGGCGGCGACCAAAGCGCCATTCTGGACGTGACCGGCCGCAACGTGCGCTTCTCCGGCTCGACCTGGGTCGTGCGCAGCCTGGCGCTCAAGGGTCAGGGCACGCTGGAACGCCTGCCCTTCACCCTCGCGGCCGACGTCGGCGGCGCCACGCCGGTCCAGTTCAACGGCACGGGCGAATATTCGCGCCAAGGCCCGGCTCAGAGCGTCACCCTGCGCGGCGGCGGCCGCGTGCGCGATGTCGCCTTCACCACCCGCGCCCCCGCCATCGTCGCCCTGAATGGCGACGGCCGGGTGGTGCGCGTCGACCTCGGCGTCGGCGGCGGCGTCCTGACCGGCGAACTGCGTCAGGACAAGGCCGGCAGCGCCATTCAGGCCGACCTGACCAATATCGAAATGGGCTCGCTGGCCCCCGACCTGCGCGGTCAGGTCACCGGCCGCGTCTCGCTGCAGGGCTCGGGCGACAGGCTGAACGGCTCGGCCAACGTCGATCTGAAGCAACTGCGCAGCATCGACGCCCCGCGCGGCCTGGCCGTGGACGGCACTCTGAACGCCAGCCTGACCGACAATGTCCTGCGCGTCCGGGCCCAGGCCAACGACGGCACGGCGGTTCAGGCCTCCGCCGACGTCAGCCTGCCGGTCGAAGCCTCCGCCGCTCCGTTGCGCCTAGCCGTCGCCCGGACCCGCGATATGTCGGGTCAGATCGCCATCAACGGCCAGATCCAGCCCATCTGGGACCTTTTCCTGGGCGGCGCCCAGTCGCTGTCGGGTCAGGTTGCCGCGCGCGCCGTTCTCGGCGGCACGCTGAACGAACCGCGCCTGAACGGGCGGCTGGACCTGACTCAGGGCGCCTTCCGCGACGGCTCGACCGGACTGCGCCTGGAAAACGTCACCCTGGCCAGTCGTTTCGACGACACCCAAGCCGTGATCGAACGGTTCGATGCGACCGACGGCCTCAAGGGTGCGGTGACCGGCAACGGCAATCTCGGCCTGCGTCAGGGCTCGGGCTCGACCCTGCGGCTGGAGCTGACCCGCTTCCGCGTCATCGACAACGACATCGCCGAGGCGCGCGCCAACGGGGTGCTGACGGCGGTGCGCGGCGCGGACGGCAATATCCAGCTGAGCGGCGACCTCAACATCGACGAGGCGAACATCTCGCCCAACCTGCCCGGCTCGAATGGCGTGGTGAAGATGGACGTGGTCGAGATCAACCGACCCGGCGGTGATTCGGTCGAGGTCGAGGCCAGGTCGCGCGGCCCGCAGATCGGCCTGAACCTGAACCTGACCGGGCGCCAGATCCACGTGCGCGGACGCGGCCTGAACGTCGAACTGACCGCCGACGCCCGCGTGCGCGGCACCATCGCCCAGCCGCTGCTGACCGGCACCGCCAACGTGGTGCGCGGCGACTACGATTTCGCGGGCAAGCGCTTCGTCTTCGACGACACCGGCTCGGTGACCCTCTCGACCGATCCGGCCCGCATCCGCCTGAACCTGGCGGCGGTGCGCGAGGATCCGACCTTGACGGCGACCATCAAGGTCACCGGCACGGCCGCCGCGCCCAAGATCGAGCTGACCTCGACCCCCTCCCTGCCCCAGGACGAGATTCTGTCGCAGGTGCTTTTCGGCCGCTCGGCGTCTCAGCTGTCAGGCTTCGAGGCGGCGCAGTTGGCCTCGGCCGTGGCGTCGCTGGCTGGCGGCGGCGGCTTCGACGTCATCGGCAACCTGCGCGAACTGGCCGGACTGGACCGCCTGTCCTTCGGCGGCGAGGCGTCCAGCCTGACGGTCGCGGGCGGCCGCTACATCACCGATAACGTCTATCTGGAGGTCATCGGCGGCGGCCAGGGCGGGGCGGCGGTCAACGTCGAATGGCAGGTGCGCCGCAATCTGGCGGTCAGTTCCAAGGTCGGCGGCGAAGGCGACGCCAGCCTGTCGATCCGCTGGCGCCGCGAAAGCGACCGCCCCGGCGGCGACCGTAGCGACCGCCGTCCGAACCGGAACCGCAACTCGAACTGATCAGCCGCCGACGACCTCGCCGTCTTCCTTGACGAATCGAGCGGGCGGGTTGTCCAGAAGCGGGAAGACTGCTTCCGACGGACGGCACAGGGCTACGCCCTTCGGCGTCTCGACAATCGGGCGCTCGACGATGTTCGGGTTCTCGATCATGGCCGCCAGGACGGCCGCGTCGTCGGCGTCCGAGGCCAGCAGTTCCGCCGCCTTGGCTTCCTTCTTGCGCAGCAGGCCCTTCAGACCCGCGCCCGAAGCCGAGGCCAGATGCTCCAGCGTCGCCGGCTCCCACCCCGCCTTGAGATAGTCGACCACCGTCGGCTCCACGCCGCTCTCGCGGATCATGGCCAGCACGTTGCGCGAGGTGCCGCATTTCGGATTGTGGAAGATGGTCACGGTCATGGCGAAGCTCCTGTCTGAAGCCCTCACCTAGGCCTTGAGGTCGTGCCGCGCCAGCGCCGCCGAGCCTCGCAGGCCGCCGACGTGCAGGACGGCGCAGACCAGCATGGCGACGGCCGCCACCGCGCTGCCCCATACCGGCACGCCCGCCACGCCCAGCGGCGCGCCGACCAGCAGGCTGACGCCGAAGGAACTGAGTTCATAAAGCGCCCAGGCCAGGCCGAAGACCGGCATGACTCGGTTGGGATGACGCCATTGCATCAGGCCCAGAACGGCGGCGGCCCCGGCGAAGAAGACCGCGAACCCCGTCGTCGCCCCGCGGAAAGCCGCCTGGCCGGTGTCGGGGCTGAACCAGACCAGGGCCGCCTGTATCAGCCCTACCGCCGCCCACAGCCAGAAGCCCCAGCCGCTGAGGCGCGCCATCGCCGCCGCCGTCGAACCCGAATCGACGGGACCGAACGGATTGGGGAAGACGAAACGACGGTTCATGCGCGACTCCTAGAATGCGGCGGCAAACCTATCCCGCGCCGCCCCCATTTCCCAAGCCCGTGAGCGAGAAACAGCCTCGCCTTCACCTTTGGTCTGGCCGCGTCTAGGGTCGCTGTTATGCGGATCGAACCCCACGACCAGGCCGTGCTCGACCATGTTGCGGCGCGCGGCGACGCGATCGTCGCGCGGACCATCGCATGGGCCAATATCAACTCCGGCAGTCGCAACGCCGCCGGTCTGGCGCGGATGCTGGACGTGCTGGAGGCCGAGGCGCGTCGCCTGCCCGCCGAGGTGGTGCGCGTGCCGACCCAGGCCTCGACCACCGTGGCCGACAGCGGCGCCGTGATCCCTGAATCCTACGCCGACTGTCTGAAGATCACCGCCCGGCCCGAGGCTCCGATCCAGGTCGTCCTGACCGGCCATTACGACACCGTCTTTCCCGCCGACAGCGCCTTCCAGACCGTCGTCGCCCGCGCCGACGGCGCCCTGAACGGTCCCGGCGTGGCCGACATGAAGGGCGGCATCAGCGTCATGCTCGCCGCGCTGGAAGCCTTCGAGACCCACCCGGACAAGGCCCGCGTCGGCTGGACCGTGCTGCTGTCGCCCGACGAGGAAATCGGCTCGCCCGCCTCGGCCCCTTTGCTGGCTGACCTCGGCGCGCGCGGCCATGTCGGCCTGACCTATGAGCCCGCCCTGCCGGACGGGACGCTGGCTGGGGAGCGCAAGGGCAGCGGCAACTTCCACCTGATCGTCACCGGTCGCGCCGCCCACGCGGGCCGCGCCTTCCATGAGGGCGCCAACGCGGTTGCGGGCGCGGCCATCATCGCCGCCCGTCTGCACGCCCTGAACGGCCAGCGCGACGGCGTCACCGTCAACGTCGCCAGGATCGCCGGCGGCGGCCCGCTGAACGTCGTCGCCGACAACGCCGTGGTCCGCTTCAACGTCCGCGTGCCGGATCAGGCGGCCTCCGACTGGATCAACGCCACGGTGCGCGCCATCGCCGCCGAGCCCCCCTTCCCCGGCCTGACCCTGGACCTGCACGGCGGCATGACCCGCGCGCCCAAGCCGATGGACGCCAGCCAGACCGCCCTGTTCCACGCCGTCCGCGACGCGGGCGAACTGCTGGGCCAGACGATTGCCTGGAAGCCTTCGGGCGGGGTGTGCGAGGGCAACAACCTGCACGCCGCGGGCCTGCCCAATGTCGACACCCTGGGCGTCGTCGGCGGCGACATCCACTCGGATCAGGAGTTCGCCTGGCCCGCCAGCTTCGTCGAGCGCGCCCAGTTGTCCGCCCTGATCCTGTGCAAGATCGCCTCGGGCGAGATCGACGCGTTGAAACTGAAGCAGCTCCGACTGGAGACCCTGTAACCGATGCTCGTTGTTCGCCCCGCCGGCCCGGCCGACCTCCATCACCTGCTTGAACTGGCCATCCTGTCCGGCCCCGGCTTCACCAGCCTGCCGGAAGACGCCGACGTGCTGAGCGAGCGGCTGGAGCTGAGCCAGAAGAGCTTCGAGGGGCGCGTCCCACCGCAGGAAGCCTGGTACACCCTGATGCTGGAAGACGGCGACACGGGCGACATCGACGGCATAGGCTCGGTCAAGGCGACCGTGGGGCTGAAGCGCCCCTTCTTCTCGTTCCGCGTGGTCAACAACACCGTCCAGTCGCCGTCGCTGGGCGTGAAGATGACCCAACAGACCCTGGTGCTGGTCAACGAGTGCACCGGCTGGACCGAGGTCGGCTCTCTCTTCCTCAAGGCCGACCGGCGCAAGGGCGGCGCCGGGCGCCTGCTGGCCCAGTCGCGCTACATGCTGATCGGCGCCGAGCCGGACCTGTTCGCCGACAACGTCCTGGCCGAGCTGCGCGGCGTCTTCACGCCCGACGGCTACTGCCCCTTCTGGGACCATGTAGCGCACAAGTTCTTCCCCATGGACTTCGACGACGCCGACCGCATGACCGGCTCGACCGACAAGCAGTTCATCCTCGATCTGGCCCCGCGCCACCCCATCTATGTCGAACTGCTGCCCGAGCCCGCCCGCGCCGTGATCGGCAAGGTCCACCCTCAAGGCGTGCCGGCCATGGCCCTGCTGGAAAGCGAAGGCTTCCGCCCCAACGGCCTGATCGACATCTTCGACGCGGGCCCGACCGTGGCCTGCGGCCGCGACAACATCCGCACCGTCCGCGACGCCCGCGTCCTGACCGCCCGGATCGAGAAGGCGGTGGAGGTCGACCTGCCCAGCCTGGTCTCGACCGACAGCGTCGCCGCCTTCCGCGCCGTCCGCGCCCGCGTCCTGGTCGACGGCGATCTCGCCCGCATGACCCCCGACGTCGCCGCCGCCCTGAATATCAAGGACGGCGCCACGGTTCGGGTGAAGTCGTAATCCTCGGGGTTTCCCGCTCATCCCGGCGGACGCCGGGATCCAGTGAGAGCCCCGCACGCTTCCTCTGCCAATTCGACCTCGTCACCTCTCCGGCCGCTTCGATGCGGCCAAAGCACTGGATCCCGGCGTCCGCCGGGATGAGCGGATATTGATATGACCCGTTTCACCTCCACCAACCCCGCCACCGGCGAAACCGTCTGGGAAGGCGAGGCCGCCACCACCGAACAGGTCGGCGCCGCCGTCGAGGCCGCTCGCGCGGCCTTCCCCGACTGGGCCGACCGCCCGCGTCAAGACCGCATCGACGCGGTCAAACGCTATCAGGCCGTGCTGAAAGAGCGCGCGCCCGAAATGGCCGAGGCCATCAGCCGCGAAACCGGCAAGGCCCTGTGGGAGACCAAGACCGAACTGGCCTCGATGGCGGGCAAGGTCGACATCTCGATCCGCGCCTATGACGAACGCACTGGCGAACGCAGCAGCGACACCGCCTTCGGTCGCGCCACCCTGCGCCACCGCCCGCACGGCGTCTCGGCCGTGCTCGGCCCGTTCAACTTCCCCGGCCACCTGCCCAACGGCCACATCGTCCCGGCCCTGCTGGCGGGCGACACGGTCGTGTTCAAGCCGTCCGAGGAAACGCCCCTGACCGGCCAGTTGATGGCCGAATGCCTGGACGCCGCCGACCTGCCCAAGGGCGTGTTCAACCTGGTTCAAGGCGGACGCGACACCGGCGCCGCCCTGCTGGATCAGCCCATCGACGCCCTGATGTTCACCGGCTCGGGCGCGGCAGGCGCGCATTTCCGGCGCAAGTTCGCCGACGATCCCCACGTCATCCTGGCGCTGGAGCTGGGCGGCAATAACCCGCTGGTCGTCTGGGACGCACGTGACGCCGAGGCTGTGGCCGGCATCGTGGTCCAGTCCGCCTTCGTCACCACCGGCCAGCGCTGCTCCTGCGCGCGCCGCCTGATCCTGCCGGAAGGCGCCGCCGGCGACGCTGTCGTCGAGGCCGTCGCCGCCCTGTCCGACCGCCTGAACTTCGCCCCCTGGGACAGCGATCCCGAGCCCTACGCCGGGCCGCTGATCTCGGAAACGGCCGCCAGCAACGCCCTCGCCGCCCTGCAACAGCGCATCGACGCGGGCGCCAAGGTCATCCGCGCCTCTGGCCCCGTGGACAATCTGCCCGGCGCCTTCGTCCGCCCCGCCATCATCGACGTGACCGGCCTGAACGTGCTGGACGAAGAGATGTTCGCCCCCTTCCTGCAGGTCATCCGCGTCCCGAGCTTCGACGCCGCCATCGCCGCCGCCAACGCCACCAAATACGGCCTGTCCGCCGGTCTGGTCAGCGACGATGCGAAGAACTGGGACCGCTTCATCAACCGCATCCGCGCGGGCGTGGTCAACTTCAACCGCCCGACCACCGGCGCGGCCGGCGACATGCCCTTCGGCGGCCTCGGCGCCAGCGGCAACCACCGCCCCAGCGCCTACTACGCCGCCGACTACTGCGCCTACCCGGTCGCCAGCTTCGAGGCCGGCGCGGTCAAGAACATCGAAAGCGAGATCAAGGGCTTGCGCTAACTTCCTTCTCCCCTTGAGGGAGAAGGTGGCTCGCGGAGCGAGACGGATGAGGGGTGTGAGCGCCATGTTTGATAGGTCGAACTCAAGGTCCCGGATGATTAGGTATGGCGCCGCCGTCCCCCCTCATCCGAGCGCCTTCAGCGCCCACCTTCTCCCCCAAGGGGAGAAGGACGCATGAAGGCCATCGAAGCCAACGCCGACGGTCTGATCGGGCCGACCCACTCCTATGCGGGGCTGTCGCCGGGCAACCTCGCCTCCAGCCTGAACAAGGGCGAGGCGTCGAACCCGCGCGCGGCGGTGTTGCAGGGTCTCGACAAGATGAAGCGGCTGGCCGACCTGGGCCTGCCCCAGTTCGTCCTGCCGCCGCACGAACGGCCGAACGTCCCCTTCCTGCGCCACCTGGGCTTCACCGGCTCCGACAAGACCGTCCTGGCCAAGGCCTGGCGCGATGCCCCGGCGTTTGCCGCCGCCGCCTGTTCGGCCTCGCCCATGTGGGCCGCCAACGCCGCGACGGTGACGCCCAGCGCCGACGCCGCCGACGGCCGGGTGCATTTCACCCCCGCCAACCTGCATACCAACCTGCACCGCTCGCTGGAGCATCACCAGACGAAGCGCTCGCTGGACGCCCTCTTCCCCGACGCGACGCGGTTCGCCGTCCATGACGCCCTGCCCGCCGTGGCCCATCTGGCCGATGAGGGCGCCGCCAACCACGTCCGCCTCTGCGCCTCCCACGGCGCGCGCGGGGTCAATCTGCTGGTCTGGGGCCGCGAAGCCTTCGCGCCCTGGGACGGCCGCTTCCCCGCCCGGCAGACGCGCGAAGCGTCCGAAGCCGTCGTCCGCCGCCACGAAGCTGGTCGCCCGGTTCTGGCCCAGCAGTCGCGCGCCGCCATCGTGGGGGGCGCCTTCCACAATGACGTGGTCTGCGTCGGCGCCCTGGACACCCTCTTCTTCCACGAACTCGCCTTCGAAGACACGGACGCGACCAAGGCCGCCATCCGCCGCGCCGCCGACGGCCTGTTCGAGCCGCAGTTCGTCGAGGTCTCGACCGCCGACCTGCCGCTGGCCGACGCCATCAGCTCCTATCTGTTCAACTCCATGCTGATCCAGATTCCGGGCGAGGATCGCCTGACCCTGATCTGCCCGACCGAGACGCGCGACAACGCCCGCAGCCACGCAGTCGCCGAACGCCTCGCCGCCTCCAACGGCCCCATCGGTCGTGTGGAATACGTCGACGTGCGCCAGTCGATGCGCAACGGCGGCGGCCCCGCCTGCCTGCGTCTGCGCGTCGTCCTGACCGACGAGGAACTGGCCGCGACCAACCCCGCCATGCGGATGACCGACGCCCTGCACGCCCGCCTCTCGACCTGGGCGACGCGCTGGTATCGCGAGACCCTGACGGCCAGCGACCTGGCCGACCCCGCCCTGCTGGACGAGACGCGCGGCGCCCTGGACGAGTTGACGGGAATCCTGGCGCTGGGCCCGGACTTCTATCCGTTCCAGCGCGGCTGAAACCCTTCTCCCCTTGGGGGAGAAGGTGGGCGGCGGAGCCGCTCGGATGAGGGGTAGGTTCGATACGGACACGAGGTTCAGCCTGAGGCCTATGGCCCCCTCATCCGTCATGCTCCGCACGACACCTTCTCCCCCGAGGGGAGAAGGAACACCAAGGCGTCATAACTCGGCGTCGCAATCCCTAAAAAACATGGGGTTTGCGTGCGTCCTGAACGCATTTCCTCGCCGTCCTCCCGCCCCGCGCCATCATGACCCCTCAGGCAGCGGCGCGGAGGATTTCAGACGATTCAGACTATTCAGACCCTGTTTTTCTGAAAGCCGCCGTCAGGCCGCGAACCGCCCGCCCTTGGCCGCATAGGCCTGCGTCCCACGCGTGAAGACCTTGTCGCTCGGCAGGATCGCCTCGATCGGCAGGTCCTCCGCCCCCTTCAGCCGCGCGTAGATCGGACCGAAATCCTGCAGCGTCACGGCCTTCAGTTCGTCAATGCTGTCGATGACGAAATAGACCTGCTGGAAGTCGTCAATCCGATAGAGGGTCTTCATCACCCGCTCCAGGTCGAAGCCCAGGCGGTTGGGCGAGGCGTTCTCCAGGGCGAAGACGCTCTCAGTCGCCGAGGAGACGATGCCCGCGCCATAGATGCGAAGCCCGGCCGGGTCCTGCATCAGGCCGAACTCGACCGTGTACCAGTACAGCCGGGCCAGCTTGTCCAGCATCCCCAGCGACGCCGCTCGCTGCCCGCCCTTGCCGTAGGCCTCCATATAGGCGGCGAAATCGGGGTCGGTCAGCATCGGCACGTGGCCGAAGACGTCATGGAAGATGTCGGGTTCCTGCAGGTAGTCCAATTGATCCGGCTTCCGGATGAACTGGCCCGAGACGAAGCGGCGATGGGCCAGATGGTCGAAGAAGACATCGTCAGGCACCAGACCGGGCACGCAGACCACGGTCCAGCCGGTCAGGGCCTGCAGCTTGGGGTTCATCACCGCGAAGTCGGGGATGCCGCCCATGTTCAGGTCCAGGGCCTGAAGCCCGCGCATATAGGCGTCGCAGGCCCGGCCGGGCAGGATCTTCATCTGCCGGGCGTAGAGGGTGTTCCAGGTCTCGTGCTCGACGTCGGTGTAAGCCGCCCAGTTCTGGGGGATGGTCCAGTCGGCGGCGGCGCCTTCGGGCGGCGCTTCAAAGACGTGTTCGAAATCGGACATGGGAACGCTCCTCTCGGCTCTAACGGCCGTTACGGGCAGATTAGCGCGCGATCCCGCCGCCGTCACGCACGGCTATTGCAGCGTTTGCGAGCGTGGCGCGTGGCGACCGTGCGAGTCGATGGTGAACCACTGTCGCTCGTCGTCGGGGGACAGCGGCTCGGACTCGGGGCTGGCCTCCAGCGCCTCTTCGGCGGCATAGGCGATAAGGCCGCCTGCCGCGTCGGCGACGAGGATGCTGTAGAAGGGCTGATCGCTGGCGACCACGCCGGTCTCTTCGGCCGGGCCTGCGTAGGATGCGTCCACATCCATGACCAGGCCATGAAAGGCGTGGTCGCGATGCCGGACGATCTGTCCGAGGCCGAACCGGGCTGTGTGAACCTGGGTCATGCTGCATCCAATACGCTCCGCAAGTTGAAGCGGATGCATCGCGATCCGTTCATCTTTCCGACAGGAAGGACTTGGCGTGGCCGTTGCTCCCGGTTTACGCTGATCGGGACGGGCGCCGTTTTGGACCGCCCACATGAAAGCTCGGCCCATGCCGGAGACCCCTGGCGCGCCCGCACGGCGCGACGCGAGGTCCCAGCCCACGAAGTCCCGCGATTCGGGGGCTTCCGGTCGTGATGCGCCCCTCTATGGCGCGCTCGACCTGGGGACCAATAACTGCCGCCTGCTGATCGCGCGCCCGGCGCGCGACGGGTTTCGGGTGGTCGACAGCTTCAGCCGCATCGTGCGTCTGGGCGAAGGCCTGTCCAGCACCGGCCGACTGGACGACCGCGCCATGGACCGGGCCTATGACGCCTTGGCCCTGTGCGCCGAGCGGGTGGCCCGCAAGGGTCTGGAGGCCAGCCGCCTGACCGCCGTCGCCACCCAGGCCTGCCGCGCCGCCGACAACGGCCAGGCCTTCATCGAACGGGTCCGTCGCGGCACCGGGCTAAAACTCAAGATCATCGACCCGGCGGAAGAAGCCGGCCTATCGGTCGCCGGCTGCCTGAACCTGTTCGATCCCAAGGCCGAGGCGGTTCTGGTCATCGACGTCGGCGGCGGCTCGACCGAACTGTCCTGGATGAAGCGCGGCGCGCGGGGCTTTGAGAGCAAGGGCTGGATGTCGGCGCCGCTGGGCGTCGTCACCCTGGCCGAACGCCACCCTGAGCCGTCCGACGACACCGAGACCTGGTACGAATCCATGGTCGCCGACGTCGGCGCACATCTGGCCGCCGGGGGACCGAACGACGCCTCAGTGCGCCCCCTGTTCGAGAGCGGGCGGGTGCATATGGTCGGCACGTCGGGGGCCATCACCAGCCTGGCCGGCATCCATCTGGGCCTGCGCCGCTATCAGCGCGATCTGGTCGACGGCCTGTGGATGACGCGCGGCGACTGCGAGGCGGCGGCTCTGCGGCTAAAGGGCCTGGGTCCCTCGGGACGGGCGGCGGAAAGCTGCATCGGCCCTGACCGCGCCGATCTGGTCCTGGCGGGCGCAGCGATTCTGGAAGCGGTGCAGCGCGCCTGGCCGTGCGAGCGCGTGCGGGTCGCCGACCGGGGCCTGCGCGAAGGTCTGCTGCTGCAACGGATGCGCGAAGACCGGCAGAAACCCCGCCGACGCCGTCGCCGGGGCCGCTCCGGCTCTGCCGATCAGGCGGCGGCCGCTCCGGCGACCTGAACCGGCAGGTCGATGTCGCAGACCGAGAAGTCCGCGCCCTTGGCCTGACGCGCCGCGTCCGCCAATGCGCGGAACCGAGCCGAGGTCGTATCCAGCACCTGAACCGTCGGCCGCTCGGCCTCGGCCAGGTCGGACGCCGCACGCACCCGCGTCATGCGGTCAGGGCCGGTGACGATGCCGTCCGGATTGGGGCTGGCCTTCAGCGCCCGCACCACGTCCAGCCCCGCCACCACGCGGCCCCAGATGGTGTAGCGCTTGTCCAACGCCGGGTAGGGCTGACGCATCAGGAAGAACTGGCTGTTGGCGCTGTCGGGCGCCTCGTCGCGGGCCATGCCGGCGACGCCCGGGCAGTAGAGACCCCAGGCGTGGACCTTGTGATCCGCCGTTGTGGCCATCAGGGCGTCGGGCTGGGTCTGAACCGGCAGGGAATGGAGGAAGCCCAGCGCCGCCCCGGCGGGCGCGGCCACGGCCGTGAACGGCGTCTGACCGTCGCGGCGGAAGGTGAACTCGGCCTTCAGGTCGGGATAGGGGCTCTGGCCGTCGCCCGTGCCCAGGGGATCGCCCGTCTGGGCCATGAACTGGTCGATCACCCGATGCCAAACGAGGCCGTCATAGAAGCCGCGCCCCGCCAGCAGGCGGATGCGCTCGACATGGCCCGGCGCGATCTCGGGGGCCAGTTCAACCAGGATGCGGCCCTTGTTGGTGTCGATCACCAGCAGGTTCTCGGCCGCAACTGTGCGCCACTCCGTCGCGGCGAAGGTCGCGGTCGAAGCCGGCGCCGCCTCCTGCGCCCACGCCGCCGGACCGGCCAGCATCATGACGGCCGCCGCCGCCAGACCCGTTGAAAAGCGCATCGCCGTCCCTCCCCGATCAGAAAACTCAGCCGCCGGCGATCTGCACGACCGGCTGCACGTCACAGATGCCGAACTGGGCGCCGCGCGCGGCCCGGGCGGCCTCGACAGCGGTGTTGAAGGCGGCCGAACCGGGCACGGCCACGCGCACGGTCGGGCGCTGGCTCTCCGGCAGGGCCGAAGCCAGTTGCACCTTGGTCATGACATCCGGGTTGGCGACCTTGCCGTCCTCGGCGTCGCTGCCCGCCTTCAACGCCTTGACCACGTCCAGACCCTGAACCACCCGGCCGAAGGTCGTGTAGCCGCCGTTCAGATTGTCGTTCTGGCCGCTCATCAGGAAGAACTGGCTGTTGGCGCTGTCAGGCGATCCCGCCCGCGCCATGCCCGCCACGCCGGGGCAGAACAGGCCGCTGGCCGTCGTCTTGAAGTCGGCGGTGACGAACATCTGGGCGTCCGGCTGGGTCGTGATCGGCAAGCTGCCCATGATCCCGCGCAGGCCCGGGCCGCTATTCTCGACCGGCGCGAAGCCGCTGTCGCGCCCGCGACGGAAGCTGAACTCGCCCTTGACGTCGGGCAGGTCGCTGCCGCCCGCGCCGGTGCCCTCGGGGTCGCCGGTCTGGGCCATGAAGTTCGGGATGACGCGGTGGAATTTCAGCCCGTCATAGAAGCCGCGATTGGTCAGGGTGCGGATGCGTTCGATGTGGTTCGGCGCGGCGCGCGGCTCCAGTTCGACCAGAACCCGGCCCTTGGAGGTGTCGATCACCAGCAGATTGTCAGGCGAAACCGTGCGCCATTCTGCGGTTTGAGCGACCGCGCCGCCCGCGATCATCGAGACCGCAGCAGCGGCCAGAAGCATCTTGAGGTTCATTCGGTATCCTGAAATCTAGCGCTGCACCTTGGCGCGAACCTGGGCGGCGACCGCCGGGCTGACAAAGCTTTCGATCGCGCCGTCCAGACGGGCGATCTCCTTCACCAGCCGCGAGGCGATGGCCTGATGGCGCGGATCGGCCATCAGGAACACGGTCTCTATGTCGCTGTTGAGGCGCTGGTTCATCGCCGTCATCTGGAACTCGTATTCAAAGTCCGCGACAGCGCGCAGCCCCCGAACGATGACGTTGGCGTCCACCTCTTCCGCGAAATGCATCAGCAGGCTGGAAAAGGGCCGCACCTGAATATCGGCGTCGAAACGCGCGACCTCGGCCTTCATCATTTCGACGCGCTCGGCCGTTGTGAACAGCGGCCCCTTGTCGTCATTCTGGGCCACCCCGATCACCAGGCGGTCCACCAATTTCACGGCCCGGCCGATGATGTCCATATGACCGTTGGTCACCGGGTCGAAGGTGCCCGGATAAAGCCCGATCCGCATGGTGTCGCTCCCCATCATCGCGTCGGTTTAGCAGGTGCGACGGACCCGGAACAGGTCAAGCGTCGCGGTCATAACCGGGTTTTGAACGAGCAACGCCGACCCCCACGTCGACCCTATTGCGGTCTCCGCTGTTCGGGCCCGCCTTCCAGTCCCGCCGGCCAACGTGGCCAGCGCGGCGGCAAGGGTTCACGAGCCGCGACGATCAGCGGCGATTCCGAATGGTGGCTCAGGAAACGCTCACCTGTGGACCTCTCCGACCGCTGCCCCACACGCCCCAGTTCATCTTCGAAGATGGAGATGCCCATCCAGCCTCCGTCCGGACGATACCCCTCGTCCCTGTGTCCCGGCGCGCCGCGATTGAAATAGGCGACTGCCTTGGGCGCGAGGCCGCAACCGGGCGCATTGTCCTTCCATAGTACGCAGTGGCTCAGCGGCCGATCATCGCCCGACCACCAGCAGGAGAAGACCACATTGGCCTCCAGCTTCGGACAGGGGGTGATCGCCTCAGCCACGACGGGCGGCGACGGCGCCGTTCGGCATCCCGCCAGGCTCAGCGCCGCCAAGGCCAACCCGCGCCAAAGTCCCGATCTCATCGTTTTTCTCCCCTGCCCGCGATGATGATGGGACGAACAGGACAGGGGTCAAGCTACACGCGTTAGAGCGGTTGCAGCGGTTGGCTGATTGCGGTTGTCGCCAATCGCTGAACCAGGCTGCGGTCATCCGCAAAGTCGTGGGCATCAATGGAGGCGACCGCGCAGGCGGGCGTGGCGCTGTTGCAGATGAAGGCGCCGTCAAACCGGGCCAGGTCGCTTCGCTTCACGCCCCGTCGTTCAGACCTCAACCCGACGTCGGTCAGCCCTCGCTCCAGCAGCGCCTGCCCCGTCCCCGCCAGCATCGGCGCCTCGGGCCAGACCACCGTATCGCCCTGGACGAAGCCGATGTTCCAGATGGAACCTTCGGAAATCCGTCCGTCGGCGTCGACGAACAGGGCGTCGTCGAACCCAGCCAGAACCGCCTGACGCCGAGCGCGGGTCAGGCCGAAGGTGGCGGCGTGCTTCAGATGCGGGACTTCGCGCGCATAGACCTGAGTCTGGAGACGCAGAGGCGTGGTGAGCGGCGCGGCGGGCGGCGACAAGGTCGTCAGAACGCGCGGCTCGACCATCGCGCCGGGCGCACGCAGGCTGACGGCGTCCGAGAAGAGGTTGATCCGCAGACTGAACCGGCCCGAACGCCCATCCAGCGCCTGCCGCATCCGGGCGCGCAGCGTGGCCTCGGGCACGGCGACGCCGAACAGTTCGACCGCCTCGGCCTCCAGCCGCGCCAGATGCAGGTCCAGCCCGCGCGCCCCGCCGCCCTCCACCTGCATCGAGGTGAAGGCGCCGTAGTTGGACAGGGCGAAATGGCCCAGGTCGGCGGCGCTGGCGGGCCGGCCGTCGATCTGCATTTCAGCCGTCATGCAAACCTCAAACCTCCGCTCATCCCGGCGGACGCCGGGATCCAGTGAGAGCAATTCGCGCCGCCGTTCGCCCTTGGTCGACGCCGCACTTGACGCCAAAGGACTGGATCCCGGCGTCCGCCGGGATGAGCGGAGGATTAGACTCAGCCCTCGCCGCCCTCTTCGATCGCGGTTTCGTCCACGCCGTCGGCGTCATCATCGGCGCCCGAGTCGGGCAGGCGTTCGACCGAGACGACCTTCTCGTCCTTGCCGGTGCGGAAGATGGTCACGCCCTGGCTGGACCGGCCGACGATGCGGACCTGGCTGACCGGGGTGCGGATCATCTGGCCGCCATCGGTGACCAGCATCAGGTCGTCCGAGTCCTCGACCGGGAAGGCCGCGGCCAGACGCGTGCCGGCACGACCGCCCAAGCCGTGGGCCGTCAGCCCCTGCCCGCCGCGACCCGTGCGGCGATACTCATAGGCCGAGGACCGCTTGCCGAAGCCGGTTTCCGTGACCGTCAGGATGAACTGCTCGGCCGCGCCCAGTTCGGCGATGCGTTCGACGCTGAGGGCGGCGTCGGCC
Source organism: Brevundimonas sp. 2YAF1 (assembly GCF_052114745.1). Classification (NCBI taxonomy): domain Bacteria; kingdom Pseudomonadati; phylum Pseudomonadota; class Alphaproteobacteria; order Caulobacterales; family Caulobacteraceae; genus Brevundimonas; species Brevundimonas sp. 2YAF1. Next base: position 145,736 of record NZ_JBFRFI010000004.1, read on the forward strand.
ACCGCTTCATCGTCGGCCTCGACCGGGATTTCGTCTTCGTGCTCGCCCGTCGCCTTGCGCATGGCGTTGGCGTGCTTGACGTAGGCGGCGCGCTCTTCCGGCGAAGCGTCCACGCGGCCCAGGACTGCCATGGAGATGACCTCGTCGCCGGCTTGCAGACGGATGCCGCGAACGCCGGTCGAATCCCGGCCCTTGAACACCCGCACGTCGTCCGCCTTGAACCGGATGGCCCGGCCCAGCCGGGTCGTCAGCAGGATGTCGTCCTCGGCGTTGCAGATGGCCACGCCGACCATGCGGTCGCCGTCTTCCAGCTTCATGGCGATCTTGCCCGCGCGGTTCACCGTGGCGAAGTCGCTGAGCTTGTTACGCCGTACGTCGCCGGACCGGGTGGCGAACATGATGTCGTAGTTGTCCCACTCCGACTCGTTCTCGGGCAGCGGCAGCACGTTCATGATGCTGTCGCCCGGCTCGATGGGCAGCAGGTTGACGAAGGCCTTGCCGCGCGACTGCGGGTTGCCCAGCGGCAGGCGCCAGGTCTTCAGCTTGTAGGCCTTGCCGTTCGTGGCGAAGAACAGGACCGGCGTGTGGGTCGAAGCCGAGAATACGCCCGTGATGGCGTCCTCGTCCTTCATCGTCATGCCCGACTTGCCCTTGCCGCCGCGATGCTGGGTCCGATAGGCGTTCAGGGCGACACGCTTGACGTAGCCGCCGTGGGTGACGGTGACGACCATGTCCTCGCGCGGGATCAGGTCCTCGTCCTCCATCTCGGCGTCGCCTTCCCCGATCAGGGTGCGACGCGGCACGGCGAACTGCCCCTTCACCACCAGCAGGTCTTCGCGAATGATGGCGATGACGTTGGCGCGGTCCGACAGGATGGTCAGATGGCCCTGGATGGTGTCGGCCAGGCCGCGCGCCTCGCCAAAGATGTCGTCACGGCCCAGGCCGGTCAGACGCGACAAGGTCAAGGCCAGGATGGCGCGCGCCTGTTCGTCGGTCAGGTTCAGCTTGTCGCCGTCGATCAGCACGGAGCGCGGATCGGCGATCAGTTCGACCAGGGCGATCATGTCGCCGACGGGCCAGGACTTGGCCTGCAGCCGCTCGCGCGCTTCCGCCGGATCGGCCGAAGAGCGGATGATGTGAATGACTTCGTCGATATTGGCGACAGCGACGGCCAGGCCGACCAGGACGTGGCCGCGGTCGCGGGCCTTGGCCAGTTCGAACTTGACCCGGCGGATGACCACTTCTTCGCGGAACTCGAGGAACAGCTCCAGCAGCTTGCGCAGGCCCATCTGCTCGGGACGGCCGTGGTTCAGCGCCAGCATGTTGACGCCGAACGAGCTTTGCAGCGCCGTGTAGCGGAACAGCTGGTTCAGGATGACGTCGCCCGAAGCGTCGCGCTTCAGCTCGATGACGATCCGCATGCCCAGACGGTCGGACTCGTCGCGGACGTCGGAAATGCCTTCCAGACGCTTCTCGCGCACCATTTCGGCGATGCGCTCGATCAGGGTCTGCTTGTTCACCTGATAGGGCAGTTCGGTGATGACGATGGCGTCGCGATCCTTGCGGATCTCCTCGACCGTGGCGCGCCCGCGCACGATGACCGAGCCGCGCCCGTCGCGCAGCGCATTGCGCGGCGCGGTGCGGCCCATGATCTCGCCGCCCGTGGGGAAGTCGGGGCCGGGCACGATGTCCAGCAGGGCCTCGTCGCCCATGTCGGGGTTGTCCAGCAGCGCCACGGCCGCGTCGACGATCTCACCCAGGTTGTGCGGCGGGATGTTGGTCGCCATGCCGACGGCGATGCCGCCTGCGCCGTTGACCAGCAGGTTCGGAATCCGCGCCGGCAGGACGACGGGCTCCAATTCCTTCTCGTCGTAGTTCGGCTGGAAATCGACCGTGTCCTTGTCGATGTCGGTCAGCAAGGCCACCGCCGCCGGGGCCATCTTGGCCTCGGTGTAACGCATGGAGGCCGGCATATCGCCGTCGACCGAGCCGAAGTTGCCCTGACCGTCGACCAGCATCAGACCCATCGAGAAGGGCTGCGCCATCCGCACCAGGGCCATGTAGACCGAGGCGTCGCCGTGCGGGTGGAAGCGACCCAGCACGTCACCGACGACGCGCGCGCACTTCGAATACGACCGCTCGGGCGTCATGTTCAGGTCGTGCATCGAATAGAGGATGCGACGGTGAACAGGCTTCAGACCGTCGCGCGCGTCAGGCAGGGCGCGGCTGACGATCACGCTCATGGCGTAGTCGAGGTAGGAGCGTTTCAGCTCGTCCTCGATCGTGATGATGGAGATGTCGCCGGGCGCCGAAGGTGCGGCGTTGTCGTAGCTGTCGTCGGTCAAGGAAATCAGGCTTTAAATGGCCGGAATCGGAACGTGATCCGCTATTCCGGTTTCTAGCATCCGGGGACCGTGGTGGCAAAGAAACGCCGGTGATATCCCCATGCCCAAAAGGACAGGAAAACCATGCGTCTGACCGTCTCCGCCCTCGCCGCCTCCGTCGCGGCCTCCCTGATCGCCGCAAGCGCCTCGGCGCAAAGCCCCGGACCGGCTCATGACCACGCCGCCATGGACCACGCCGCCCACGGCCAGACCGGCATGGACCACGCCGCCATGATGGCGCGCGCCACGCCGGGCCAGACGGGTCAGGCCGTCATCATCAACGGCCAAGGCGTCGAAATCGGCCAGGCGACCCTGACGCAAGGGCCCACCGGCCTGCTGATCAAGGTCGAGGCCACGGGCCTGACGCCCGGCTGGCACGGCATCCACATCCACGCCACGGGCCAGTGCGCGGCCCCCTTCACCTCAGCCGGCGCCCACATCAACCACGGCGACCCGAAAAAGGCGCATGGCCTGCTGAACCCCCAAGGTCCTGACGACGGCGACCTGCCCAACCTCTACGCCGCCGCCGACGGTTCGGCCTATGGCGAGTTCTTCACCACCCGCGCTCGCATCAGCCAGGACGGTCCCGGCCAGTGGCTGTGGGACGCCGACGGTTCGGCCCTGGTGATCCACGCCAATCCCGACGACCACAGCAGCCAGCCCATCGGCGGTGCGGGCGACCGCGTGGCCTGCGCGGTCCTCGGCGCCCAGTAAGATCGACGGTCAGGCCTTGGCGGCGCCCGCGCGCAGGCCGCGCTCCGCCAAGGTCACGACCACGACGCCGCCCAAGGCGATGGCGGCGCCGGTCAGGATTTGCGGCGTCAGCACATCGTCCATCCACAGCCAGCCGATCAGGATGGACACGATCGGCGAGCCCAGCAGGTAGGGCGTCACCCGCCCCGCCTCGCGCCGCTGCACCAGCCAGAAGACCAGACTGGTCGCAAATACCGACGAAATCAGCCCCGCCCAGACCAGGGTGCCCCAGACCAGAGGCGGCGCGACCTGCGCGGCCTCCCACTGACCCGTCTCAAACAGGGCCGACCCGAGCGTCAGGGCCGGGAAGGCCATCAGGGCCAAGAGCCCCTGCATCTTCAGCGGCGGTATGGAGGTGGTGCGCCGCGCGATCACCGTCGTCAGCGCCCAGGCCGAGGCGCCGGCGGCGCCCACCATGATGGCTTTCCAGTCCTGCAAGGCGTGGGGGTCCAGCGTCATCCAAGCCACACCGACAAAGGCGATGACCAGTCCGATTGTCGCCACCCGGGAGATCCGCTCGCCCAGCATCAGGAAGGCGAACAGCGAGGTCAGCGGAATCCACAACTGGGTCGAGACCGTCACCGGGCTGACGTCATGAGCCAGCCAGAAGGCCAGATAGATCAGCCCATAGTGGATCGGACCGCCCACCACGGCGATGATCAGCAGACTCTTCCAGTTCGGGAAGGGCGGCCGCACGAACCAGACTAGGCAGGCGGCGGCGATGGCGAAGCGCAAGGCTCCCACCATCAGCGGCGGCATGACCTCGGTCGCGACCTTGGCGGCGGCGTTGTTCACGCCCCAGATCAGCATCACCGCGATGATGGCGCCGATCTCGAGCAGGCTGAGCGGGGAATGACGTTGGCTGGACACCGCGACCTGATGCCACAGGCGGGCGCGAAAGGCCCGTCACGTTCGATGACCGCTCTTTTCCATCCCCATTTCCACCCTGGCGCCCTGCCCTGTGCGCGACGGGATGCTATGCCCCCGCCACTTCGCGAAACGAGGCAGGATCGATGAACCGCACGCTGGCCGCCCTGATGATGACCGTCGCCGCCCTGAGCGCCGCGCCCGCGCTGGCGCAGAGCGCCAAGGGACCGACCGCCGTGGTCTCGCCCCAGCCCCTGCCCATCGACGACAGCCGCCCGCGGGTCTTCCTGGGCGGCAGTATCGATATGGGCGGCGCGCCCGACTGGCAGGCGGCGATGACCTCGGCCCTGGCCGACATGGACGTGGTGATCCTTAACCCCCGCCGCCCCGACTGGAACCCGAACTGGCGCCCCGAGGCGGACGAACCCGAGTTCCACCGTCAGGTCGAATGGGAACTGGCCGCGCTGGAATCCGCAGACGTCATCGTCATGTATTTCGCGCCCGGCACCCAAAGCCCCATCAGCCTGCTGGAAATGGGCCTGCACGCGCGCGGCGGAAAGCTGATCGTGCTGGCCCCCGACGGCTTCTGGCGCAAGGGCAACGTCGACATCACGGCCCAGGCCTACGGCGTCAAACAGGTCCAGACCCTGACCGAACTGACCGCCGCCGTCCGCCAGGCTCTGAGCGCCGCCGCCGCGCGGGGCCGCTTCGCCCGCTGACCGAGACTGGCCCGAGGCTTCCCCCCAACCGCTCATCCCGGCGGACGCCGGGACCCAGTGAGAGCCCCCCGCGCCACGTCGGCATACGGCTCAAGTCTGAGCCAAAGGACTGGATCCCGGCGTCCGCCGGGATGAGCGGAGCATGACGATCCTGCGCCCCCAAGGCGCCGTGGCCAAGAAAAAGGCCGCGCCCTCCCTTCGGAAGACGCGGCCTGATCGTTGGGTCGAACGGACCTTAGAACGGAATGTCGTCGTTCAGGTCGTAGCTTTCCTTGGGACCCGAGGGCTTGTTGGCGCCGCCGGTCGAGAAGCCCGAGGAGTAGTCGTCGTCGTTGCGACCGCCACCGCTGCCATAGCCGCCGCCCTGGTTGTTGCCCTGGCTGTCGTTACGGCCGCCCAGCATGGTCAGCTGGCCGTTGAAGCGTTGCAGCACGATCTCGGTGGAGTACTTCTCGACGCCCTGGGCGTCAGTGTACTTGCGGGTCTGCAGCGAGCCCTCGATGTAAACGGTCGAGCCCTTCTTCAGATAGTTTTCGGCCACCTTGACGATGTTCTCGTTGAAGATGACGACCGCGTGCCATTCGGTCTTTTCCTTGCGCTCGCCGGTGGCCTTGTCACGCCACTGTTCCGAGGTCGCGATACGCAGGTTGGCGACCCGATCCCCGCTGTTCAGCGTGCGGATTTCCGGGTCCTTGCCCAGGTTGCCGATGAGGATGACCTTGTTGACGCTGCCCGCCATGACCGATGTCCTTTTATGTTCTTGCCGCCGATCCCTAGCGGATCCCGACGGAATGTTCCAGTTTTGTTCACGCCCGAGCGGGCGAGAATTCTATTTGGGGGCGACGGCGACGGGGCGACCGTCGATCTCGCGCTGGATGGCGCCTGGAATGGCCAGGCGGCCGTCGCCGGTCCGCGTCAAGGCGAAGAAGCGCTGCCCCGTCAGGGTCTTGCCAAAGGCCACCCCGCCCCGGTCAATGAAGATGAACTGCCCCTGATAGGCGCCGATCATGTCGCGGTTGTTGCCGCCCAGGCGCAGGAAGCGCAGGCGCATTTCTTCAAGTCGGGCGGCGCAGAATTCGATCTGTGGCTGATCGCGGGCGACGACGTTCATCTGGGGGGCGGACTTGCCGTCCTCGGCCGGGATGACATGATAGCAGACGCCCTCGTCGCGCGGGGCCTGGACGGCCTTCGGACTGCAGGCGGCGACGGTCAGGCCCACAAGGCCCAGGGCGACGGCGGAAGCGACGGTCTTGCGGCTCATCGGCCCAGCTCCGGGAACTGACAGTTGCGGTCCTGTTGGGCCAGGGTGCGGAAGCGGCTGTTGTCGCTCGATTGTTCGACCCGACGCGGGACCAGACGCAGGCTCGTGTCGCCCCAGCGTCCATACTCGGCCTCACCCGGACGCAGGCATGTCCCGGCGTAAAGGGCCTGAACACAGGCGCCCATGCTCATGCCGTTGCCGATCGACCGCCACTCCGATCCCGTATGACGCAGGCAGGCCGTGGCGGCGGCCGGCGCCGGGCGGCCGGATTCCACGACCTCGGTCCCATGATCGGTCGGCGCGGGCTCGACCGCCGGATTGGCCGGAAGCTGGGGCGGCGGCGCGAAGGCGGCGGTCGGCGCAGCGGCCAGGGCGCCGGTGGCGTCCAGCCCTACGTCCAGAGCGCTGGTGGCGACGCCGTTGCGCTGGGCGCAGTCCGCCAGGGTGGCCTGTCCGACAAACTGGCCATTGACGAAACAACGCAGCTCGCGCGCCGGCTCCAGCGACGGCGCCTCGGCCAGATCGATGGTCAGACCGCCTTGCGACGCCGGCGGCGGCTCGGTCGGCTTGCCTCGTCCGCCGCTGAACACCAGGGCGGCCGCCACGGCCGCGACGACGGCCAGGCCGCCCCCGACGATCAGGACTGTACGATTGTCTTTAGGAAGGGCCATGCGGGACTCAACGCCAATGATGGCCCCAATAACCCCGGCGACGCGCCACGCGTCAACCTAAAGCGCGGTTCCTCTCGCTCAGCCTGTGAGTCGTGCGAGCGCGGCCTGATAGTTGGCCAACTGCGCCTTGAGATAGGCGGGAGCCTCGCCCGTGACCGCGTGCGTCGCGCTCTTCGGCGCCAACGACCTGTAGGCGCTCCGCAGCGTGACGATGGCCGCACCCAGCTTGTCATTTGCCCGCTTGACCGCATCGGCGTCGCGCAGATTCAGCGTCGTGGGCAGGTCCAGGCCAAAGGTCTTCAGGTCGCTGCTCTTGGGGCCGATATAGCCTGGGGTCAGGCCCAGGGCCGCCAGGGCGTCGCGCCCCGCCTCGCCCGCCCGCAGCACGGCGCCGTCGCGGCCGTCGGCAAAGGCGATGGACAGGCGCTGAACGCCGCCCGACGTGACCTTGGCGTCGCCATCCATGCCGGTGGCGTAGTCCTTGTCCGTCTTGACCGTGACCTTGAGGGATCGGCCCGAGGCCGTCTCGATCTTGCGCGCCAGGGTCTGCAGGGTTTCCTTGGCGTCGATGGTCACGGCGACGGAGCGGCCGCTGGACGACGTCACATAGAAGCGGTCACCGGTCCGCAGCGCCGTCACATCGATCAGCTTCTTGGAATCGGCATGCGGAATCTCGCCCTGCGGCAGACCCAAGCGGTCCAGCACGCTGGCCCCGCCCGCCGCAACGGCGATGGTCATGGGCGCGGCCTGACCGTTGGCGCCCGACCAGATCTGCTCCCACTCCACCGCGCCGGTTAACGGGTCGAGACGCGCCAGATAGCCCGAGGTCGGGTCCTCCGGCTTGGCGCCGATGGCGCGGTCCGAGACCCCGGTCAGCCAAACCTTGCCGTCCACGATCTTCACGTCGGCGGCGGAATCGTCGCCCGCCCCGCCATAATAGGTCAACCGGTCGTTCGCCGAGGCCGTCAGACCATCGGAGATCACCGCGACGAAGGCGTCAAAGCCCCCGGCATGGGCGTTGTTGACCTGACCGATATCCAGCGCCTGATTACGCGTGGCGCCGGCGACGACTACCTGGCCGTTCACAACGGACAGTCCGCTGATTTCACCGCTGCCCGCCGAACCCAGATCGCGGGTGGACAACAACGTCGGCGCGCCCGTCGCGTCGATCTGGAAGCGGCGCACGACCATGCGGCCGTTCTCGATCCCGGCTGTAAAGAGCTTGTCGCCGTCGACGGTCATGGCCTGGACGTTGTCGTCGCCTGCCGTGCCGAACTGGGTGACGCCGCTGGCGGTCGCCGTGATCGGCGCCAGGCTGTGAACCTGCGTTTCGCTGAAGGCCTGAACGTAGCCGTCCCAGCCGCCCGTGGCGATCGCGCCCGGCATGGCGGACTGCGAACGTCCGGCGACATAGACGCGGCCGTCAGCGCCGAACGACACCGCCGTCGCCTCGTCCGCCGCCTTAGCGCCACGGCGCTGGGTCCACTGCTCCACGCCCTTGGCGTCGAACACGGTCACGAAACTGTCGGCCAGATTGGCGGCGGCGCCCGCGGCGCCGGGCTCGAGCGCGCCGATGACCGAGCCCGCCACGGCCACGCGGCCGTCAGCGCCCACGGAAATGGCGTAGCCGCTGGCGGTCGACGCGGCGCCCAGCGCGCGGCTGATCACCACCTGTCCGGCCGAATCCAGCTTCATCAGCACGACGTCGCCCTGGCCCTTGATCGGCTGGGTCGAGTTCCCCGCGCTGACGTCGGCGACAATCCACATCGAGCCGTCGGGACCGACAGCGCTGGCACGGACGATTTCAACGCCGTCCGGCAAGGATGACTGCCCGATTTGCCCATCCACCCAGAAGGCCGCGCCCGTTGCATTGGCAGCGCCTTCCTGGAATTTCAGCACATTATGACCGCCGGCGTTTCCTACGCCCTGCACCACATAGACGGCGTCGGCCGACGCCACGGGCGCGAAGCTGACGGTCTCGGCCGAAACGCCCTGAACGCTCAACGCCCATTTGTCGGCGCCGGCGGGCAAGGTGATGGTCTTGTCGCCGGCCTTGATGACGCGGGGTTCGGACGGCAGCAATTCGCGGCTCATGCGGGTCTGGACCCCTGCCGCCTCCAGCCTGCCGTTGATGTGCGCCACAACCGACTGAAGCGTACGCGGCTCGGTCCCCATATCGTCCAGGTCGATGGCGATGGTCTGGACGCCGGCGACCGACTTCACGGTAATGTTGAACTGCACGTCGCCCTGGAAGGCGGCGACCGCGTCGGTCACGGCCCCGGTATGAATCGCTCCGGTGATGTATTTCGCCGAGTCGCGGGCGACGCCGGCCCCCGTCTGCGCCTTGGTCGCCGAGACCCCCTCGACCATCCGCAGCCCGTCAAATGTCGAGTCTCGAAGAAAGGCGGACAGTTCCGCCATGCCCGCATCGAAATGTTTGGAAAGCTGACCGTTTTCCAACGCGCTGACGCCGCGTTGACCCGCGCGCTGGGTGATGGCCTCCAGCATGGAAAGCCCCTGATACATGGCGAAAATCTTGCGATAATCGCCCGACGAGACGCTCTGCATATCCAGCGACGTCGTCGCTTCATTGATGAAGCGTCGTCCGCTTAGGGCTGTGCGCAGCAGGTCGGACTGGGCCTGCGGCTTGACCGAGGCGTTCCACGGCGCGGTCGGCTGCTTCTTCACGGTCGAGGCCGCGCCCGACGAACCCGAGGTCGTCGGCGCCAGCCCGTACATTCCGAGAAGATAGCTGTTGTTGATCACAGGCTGATGCGCTCCCGCCGGAAGTGTGCCGTACGCTCGGTAACGAACTGTTTAAGATCACCCCGGAACGGCGACGGTTGATCGACGTTATCCGCCGGTCACTGGCAAGGGGTATGAGCCCATGTCGTATCTGCGTTGGATGATCCTGAGACTGGCCAGCCTGTATGGGCTGATGCCACGCCCCAGCCGACGCGGGCCGCCCCCGATCTCACTCGGGCACGGCGCGTCCCGCCAGTTCAGATAGATCAGCCCTTGAACAGGGACAGGATGATCTGCGGCGCCTGGTTGGCGATCGACAGCGCCTGGGCGCTAAGCTGCTGCTGCACCTGAAGCGCCTGCAGACGGGCGCTTTCTCGCGCCATGTCCGCGTCCACCAGGTTGCCGATGCCGACTTCCAGCGAATCCATCAGCTTGCCGACGAAGGTGGTGTGTTTCTCGATCTGCTTGGCCTGGGCGCCCAGTTCGGCCAGGCTGGCGCTGGCGGTGTCCAGCGCCGTCACAACGAGCGCACGCGCCGTTTCGGCGTTGGCGGCGCTGGTCAGATCGAGAGTGCCGCCCAGACCCAGACCAGCCAGAGACAAGTTCTGCCGGTTCATGGTGATGGTTTCAGTGGCGGCGACGTTAGCTAGGAAATCCAGAGGCGTGGCGCTGGCGCCGTCTAGAATGTTCTCGCCGTCGAAGGTGGCGTTCTTGGCGAAGGAATCAAGCGACTTCAGCAGCGACTGGAACTCATCGTCGTAGGCCTTGCGCGAGGCGGCCGAGGCGGACGGATCCGCGGCCGACGTCGCCTTCTGACGCAGCTCGATCAGCAGGTCCGAGATCTGCTCGCCCGCCGCCAGCGACACGTCGGCCAACGACGTCGCCCGGTTCATGCTGGTCTTGACGGCTTCAAGAGCGCCGGTGTCCGCCCGCTGGTTCTGGGCGATCGCCCATGTCGCGGCGTTGTCCTTGGCGCCCTGGACCTTCAGGCCGGTGTTCACCCGGTTCTGGGTCATCGCCAGCTTGTTATTGGTCGAATTGAGGTTCTGGAGCGCAATGAGCGCCGAGGCATTGGTGAGAACGCTGTTGGTCATGGCTTCTAGCCCCAGTTCAAATTCTGAGCGCCAGAATGTCGCTGATTCCTGAGCGTATGGTTAACGGCGCAGAAACGAACGCGACGCCGTCCGGCAAGCCGGCGGCGCTGCGGTCCAAGCCACTTGGCGATCAGGCCCTGGTCTTGATCAACTCACCCGGCCCATAGGCCGGGCTGTGGCGCATTTTCACGACGTCTTCGCGAGGCAATTGACGAATGACCTCGCCGGTGATCCGATCCCGCGTCTTGTAGATGAAGCCGTTCGGCCCCTCCTCGATGGTGAGGCGGTAACGTCCGGCGTCGTTGTCGTGCTGAATCGGCCGCTGAACTTCGACACCCTGGCCCAGGGCGTCAGGATTAATGAAGGCTACTCCAGGTACTTTTGCGACATTGTCTGCCATTTCCCTATTGCGCGGCCAGGCCGCGCCTCCTGTCTCCCGACGTGCGGACAGGGACGAGCCTTTCGGCCCGCCCCCGGCAACGTCTTATTAGCGGAACAGGCCGAGCAGAACCGAGCTCGACTGGTTCGCGATCGACAGCGCCTGCACGCCCAGCTGTTGCTTGGTTTGCAGGGCGGTCAGCTTGGCGCTTTCCTTGGCCAGGTCAGCGTCCACCAGATTGCCGATACCGACTTCCAGGGCGTCCTGCATCTTGCTGGTGAAGGTCACTTGGCGTTCCAGCGACTTGGACTGAGTGCCCAGCTTCGCCATGTCTGCGGTAAAGGCGGTGATCGCCGCTTCAACTTCAGCGGCGGTCGCGCCGGCCGGGGTGCCGTCAGCCGTGACGCCGCCGATGGCGAAAGCGGTCGCCTTGGTGTCAGTGATGACGTTTTCGCCGGCCGTCCACAGGTTCGAGCCGTCGAAGTTCGCACCCGCGAGGGCGCTGTCGATTTCCGTCTGCATGGCGTCATAGTCCGCCTGCAGAGCCGCGACGGTTTCCGTGCTGCCGCCGGCTTCGATCGCCACGGCCAGCGCCTTCATTTCGCTAAGGGCCGACACGACTACCTCGCCAGCCGCCAGAGCGACGTCGACCATCGATTGACCGCGCTGCATCGATTGCTTGACGGCGTCCAGGGCGCCCATTTCGGCGCGCTGATTGGTGGCGATGGCGAAGATAGCGCCATTGTCCTTGGCCGAAGACACCTTCATGCCCGTGTTCACGCGGTTTTGCGTGACGTTGAGGTCACGGCTGGTCGCGTTGAGGTTTTGCAGAGCGACGAGAGCGCCAGCGTTCGTGTTGATGCTGTTAGCCATTTTGGCCATCCTTTGTCTTCGACGATGTCCGACGCCATTTTGGCTGCCGGGAGCTTTCTGCTCGACAGTACCAAGAGCAAGGACGAGGCCAGAACGGCCCGCCCCGCACCGGCCCGATAAATCATTGTTTTCACGTCGTTAGTTTTGATAAACCATGCTGGATGGGTCGGCAATTTTTGCCTTCGCCGCGCCAAACCGGCAAAAATTGCCCGGTCGCCCGGCAAAATCCGCCGCGGCGCATATAGGCGGCCTCCGGATCCGCCAGCTCCGGCACGACCGGCCAGATGCCGCGGGCGTCAGGGTTCGCATGATCCGCCGCAGGTCATGACCCAGCTAACGGCCCGATTCATGGATAGACTCTGCGATCCAGTTCGAAATGGGGGCCGTCGCGCAACCGGGTCCAGTCGCCGCCCCAGGTCAGGGGCGTGCCCCTCTGACGCGCCGCCGCCTTGAAGGCTGCGGCGATGCGGCCATACAGCGGCCAGTCCCAGCGCACCTCTCCATCCATGAGCGCCGCGACATCGACGGCGTGTCCCGTCAAATGCCGCGAATTCAGCGTGCGGCTGGCCCCTGCCTTCACCAGCGCCGCCTGGCGCGCCGGATCGCGCAACCCCTCGGTGACCATGAAATCCACATCGGTCAGGCGGATCGCCTCCTCGACCACGGCGATCAGATCGGGATGGACGCCCTGCAGCCGGGTGCGCGAGCGCTGCGACAGACGGAAAGTCATGGCCGCCCTCGCGTCGCCAGGCGCAGGTGCAGGTTGGCCAGCATGGCGATCATCTGCTGGGCCGTCGGCGCCACCAGATAGAGGACCAGCATCAGGGCGATCAGCCCCATCAGGCCATCCGCCACGCGCGGCAGGTCGGCCGGCGCCGTGCGTCCCACCGCCCTCGCCAGCAACAACCACAGCGCCGCGCTGGCGACGAAAACATACAGCCGCCGCCACAGCCAGCGGCCTTCGGCCAAGCTCGTATCGCTCATCCTTCCTCCTCCTGATCCTGCGGGGCGGTCGGCCTGCGCCAGTCCGCGCCCAACTGGTCGAAACAGTCATCCGGGGTCAGGCGCTCGGGCGCGCTCCAGACCTCCATGTCGAGCAGCTCCGCCTCAACGATCCGGTCGAAATATCGCGTCATGGCGTTCATCCGATCGCCGTCAGCCAGACGACGCCGGCTCCGCCCGCGCCGCCGACGCCCGAGGCCGAAAAGGCTGCGCCTCCGCCTCCGCCGCCTCCGCCGTACAGGCCGCCAGCCCCGCCCGCAGAGCCGGCGCCGAAGGTATCGCCGCCGCCGCCGCCTCCGCCGCCGCCGCCCGCCCAGGACAGCGCCGCCACGGGCGACGCCTGTCCCGACAGGCCAGCCGTCGCGCGCCCCAGGCCGCCCGCGGCGCGCACATGCAGGGCCGCGCCGTCGCCTCCGGAACCGCCGCTGAACGGGGCGTTGGTCGGGGTGATTCCCCCGCCCGCTCCGCCGCCGCCCGGACCGTCGGGCCGGTTGAGCGCCTGTCCCGCCTCGCCGACGGCCACGCTGGAAGAATCTCCGCCCGCATTGGAACGGACCAGCCCGGCGCCGCCCGCGCCGCCCAGCCCGGACGACGCCCCCCCGCCGTTCCCGCCCTTGCCGCCCTCGCCCGTCAGGATCGTCGCGCCGCCCAGCGACACTGTGCTCGACGCCCCCCCGCCGCCGGCCCCGCCGACGCCGGTTCCCATCGCGCCGCCGCCCCCGACCGCCACGACAAGGCCGCCCGTCAGGCCGTCGACCGGCCAACGCCCGCGGGAGACGCCGCCCGCGCCGCCGCCTCCGCCGCCGAAACGCGCAGTTCCCAGGGAGCCCGTCCCGCCTGAACCGCCGCCGCCGCCGCCCCCCACGCAAACCGCCTCGACCCAGCGCGCCCAGGCAGGCGGCGTCCAGGTTCCGCTGGTCGTCAGGACCGTGGTCTCCCTTCGGGCCACCCCGCGCGCGAAGGTCATTCGCCCCGTGGTCCGGTCCACGGAGAAGGCGTCGCGCCACGTCGCGCCGTCGGCGCTGACCTTGAGCCTCAGGTCGTCGTCGCCGACCAGGCCCAATTCGGCCCGCCCGCCCCATCCGCTCTGGAACAGCAGGGATAGAACACGGCTCGCCCCTTGCTTGTTAAAGGTGAAGCGCAGGTCGCCGTCGCCGCCGCTCTCACTTTCCAGCGCCGTCCAAAGCGCCTTGTTCAGCCGGGCAGCCACCACGTTCGTCGCGTCGGCCTCGGTGTTCACGCCCAGCCGGGTCAGGTTCTGCAGGGCCGTGACCGGCGCGGTCGCGCCGGAAGACAGGGGGGCCCAGGCTCCGCCCCGGCGCACGAGCACCTCCTCGCTGTCCAGCACCACCGCCAGCACGCCGTCGGGGGCCGCCACGACGACCCACCCGCCCGTTTCGGCGCGCATAAGACTTCCCGCCGGTCGCCCGCCCCAGTGCGTGCCCGTCGCCTTGGACGGCAGGATATAAAGGGCGCCGTCAGCAGGCGCGGGGGGTTCGGCGACGGTCGTGCGGCTGACGACCGCCGTCTGGGTAAGGGCGTCCAGGCGCGTCAGCGCCTCGTTCAGCGTCACATGTTTCTGCAATTGTCCCGCCGCCAGATAGGGCAGGCCCAGCCGCGCGCTGGCGTCGTCGCTCATCGAATGATCTCCAAAGGTTGGAGGATCAGTCTGCTCAGGCCCGGCGCCCCGGCGTGTTGAAGGCGGGCGGCGCGCGGCAAACCCGGCAAATCCCCGGGATTGGCCCGTCCGGTTGCGCGCGAGGTTTCGTGTCGGGCTCGCAGAGCCGTCGACAGACGACGCCCCGCTCGGATATCGCCAAGCGGCGATCCGCGTCGTGCGCCCGCTCCCGGCGCGGCGCCTGCCTCTCGGCCCTGCCTGCCCCCGCAGGCATGACCATCGATCGGGTCCGGCGCTCGCCCGATCTGGCCCTGCTGGAACGAAACCGGACCGCAAGGCCGGCTCGGATCATCGCCCGGTCATCCGCGGTTTACGCTGGCGGCGACAACAGCGCCCTGAGCCGCTCTTCGTGACCGTGGTCGGGGAAGTCGTCCGCGATCCAGCCGTCCTCAAAGGCCTTGAGCAGCCGTCCCGTCTCCGGCCCCGGCGTCAGCCCCAGCCCCGCCAGATCGCGCCCGCCGACAGGCAGAGACGGCCGCGTCCAGTCCCTAGCCGAGGCCAGAAGACGCCGCGCCCCGGCTTCATCCCCGCCCGCCGCCCAGGCCCGCATGACCCGGTCTTCAAAGGCCTGAAGCCCGTCGCGATAGATCGCCGCCCGCGCCTGCGGATCCGTCAGCGTCGTCGGGGCGTCTCCGGCCACGGCTTCGACCAGACGGTCGCGCTGGGCATTGGACAGGCGCAGTCCTCGGGCGACTTCCGCCACCTTCGTCGGATCGGCGGGCAGCAGCGCCGACAGGCGCAAAACCGGATCGCCACTCAGACCCGTCATGGCTTCGAGCAGCGTCAGGTCGGCAGGTTCGGGCAATACCCGCCCCAACACCCCCGCCTCGGCCATCAACCGCACCGCCGGACGCGGATCGGGCGCGGCCAGCAGCTTGAGCAGTTCCTTGGACACCCGCTCGGCCGACAGGCGTTCGACGCCCTCGGCCAGGGCCGCACAGGCCGCGACCGCCGCCGCATCGGGCGCACCCCGGCCGTACCAGGCGTAGAAGCGATAGAAGCGCAGGATGCGCAGATAGTCCTCGCGGATGCGCCCCTCCGGTTCGCCGACAAAGACGATCCGCCCCGCCATGGCGTCGTCGAGCCCCTGTCGCGTCGGGTCCAGAATGACGCCGTCCGCGTTGGCATAGAGGGCGTTCAGGCGGAAATCGCGCCGCGCCGCATCCTCGGCCCAGTCCGTGGTGAAGGCCACCGTGGCGCGGCGTCCGTCGGTCGAGACGTCCCGGCGTAATGTGGTGATCTCAAACGGCTGACGCTCTGAAATCGCCGTCACCGTGCCGTGCTCGATCCCGGTCGGAACCGAGCGCAACCCCGCCGCCTTCAACGCCGCGACCACCGCCTCAGGCGTCAGCGTCGTGGCGATGTCGATGTCGTCGATGGGCGCGCCGATCAGGGCGTTGCGCACGCAGCCGCCCACGAAGCGGGCGCAGTCCGGCCCGCCCGCCGCCGCCAGCGCCGCCATGACCGCGCGGGTCGCCGAGGCTGTCAGCCAGGCCTGTCCTTCCAGCCCCCGCCCCTGCAAAGGATGGCTCACGCCGCGTCCTCGGCCGCCGCCGACAGCGGCTCGGTCTCGTCGCCGTACAACCGTCCGAACAACCCCTTCAAAATCCCCGCTGTCACGCCCCAGATGTAGCGCTCCTCGAACGGCATGGCCCAGAACCAACGCCGCGCGCCGCCTTCGGGGTCGTAATAGTCGCGACGGTGATTGACCGGGTCCATCAGGAAGTCCCACGGCACCTCGAACACCTCGGCGACTTCATCCGGCGAGGGCGCGACCAGCGGCGGGGCCGTCAGCCAGCCGACCACCGGGGTGACCAGAAACCCGGTCCCCGTCTCATAGGGATCGCCCAGCCCCAGCAGTTCCACGACGCCGGGGTCCAGAGCCACCTCCTCGAACGCCTCGCGCAGCGCCGCCTGTCCCGCCGTCTCGCCGGGGTCCAATCGTCCGCCGGGAAAGGCGATCTGGCCGGTATGGCTGGCCAGACTGTCCGAGCGCCGCGTCATCAGCACGGTCGGCCCGTCGGCGTGGACGATGATCGGCACAAGGACGGCGGCGGGCCGCAACTCACGCGCCGGTCGGGCCGCGCTGGGGTTCAGGTCGTAATCCGACCGGATCGCCGTCCGTTCGGGCGTCCACGACGCCACCGGGTCCAGACGGCCCTCCAGTCGTTTCCTCAGACTGTCGCAGCTCATTCCAGCCCCGCCGCTTCTAACCCAAGTCCGGGCGGTCCCAAGGCGAAGATCGCGTCGCCGGATCGGACAACCAGCCCCCCTTCCACCGCCTCGGCCCGTTCGACCATCTCATAGAAGACCGGACGGGCGATCCGCGCCCACAGGTCGGCCCGCACATGGACGCGCGGCGCCGGCTCACCGGTCACGGCATCCGTTTCAACGACAATGGGATGCTCCGCCCCCGCCTCGACCTTGTCGCCGACATCGGTCGTGAAGCTCAGCACGCCGTCCGCCGCCTGCATGGTCACGGCGCGGAATGGCAGGTCCTCGACCCGGATTTTCAGCTTTTCCGCCGGCGTGACCAGATGATAGCCGTCCAGGTCCTTCCTCAGCACCGTCGAGAACAGCCGCACCAGGGCGGGCCGGCCGATGGGCGAGCCCTCGTGCATCCACACGCCGTCGGCGCGGATCAAGATGTCGATGTCGCCGCAATGTTCGGGATGCCACAGATGGACCGGCGGCAAGCCGCGGCCCGGCGCCTGGCGGGCGGCCTCGGCGACGCCGGACAGGCCGGACGATGTCGCGGGGTTCGTCATAAGCGAACTATGGGGCGCGCCGACCGGCAAAGGAAGGCCGGACAGGCCCTCAGGCGACGGGATGGACCGCGCCGACCGGTTCAACCTCTGTGATCGGCAGCCACATTACGCGCCGGCGATCCACCGGTCCCGCGAGGACGGCGTAGGGTGCCGGCAGGAAGCCGAAGCGCGAGAAATAGGGCGGATCACCGACCAGCAGCACGCCGTCCAGCTTCATCGCCTTCGCCTCTTCGATGCAGGCCTGCACCAGTTCCGCGCCCAGTCCGCCGCGACGGCTGGAGGCGTCCACGGCGATCGGCCCCAGAAAGACGGATCGCGCTTCGCCCACCGTGATCGACCACAGCCGCACCGAGCCGATCAGGCGCTCGCCTTCAAAGGCGCAGAAGCCCGCCGCCAGGGCCGCCGCCTCGCGCAGACGCTCGGCTGTCTTGGCGAAGCGGCCAGGACCAAAGGCCGCCAGCACCAGGGCGTCGACGGCCGCGGCGTCGCCCGATCGTTCTCGCACGATGCGGACTGGCGTTACGGATTCAGCAGATACTGGGGCGGCGACAGCATTCATCTGCGGCGCCTAAACCCCCTGCCCTCTCGAATCAATCGCGTTTGCGTGAATCAGCCGGCTTTGGAGAAATCCGGCGCCCGTTTCTGGCTGAAGGCCATGAAGGCCTCCATCGCCTCGGGGCTGCGCATCTGCGACCCGAAGGCCTGCGCTTCGCGCTGCATAAGGGACCACAGCGTCTCGGCGTCGCGCATCAGGGCCTTGGTCTTGCGGATGGAGTTGGGCGCGCGCGCCGCCAGCTTGACCGCCAGTTCACGCGCCGTCGCGTCGACCTGATCGGCCGGCACCGCGCGGTTGGCGATGCCCCAGGCCAGGGCCGTCTTGCCGTCGATGGCCTCGCCCAGAGCGAACAGCTCGAACGCGCGCTGATGGCCGATGGTCGCCGGCAGCAGCAGGGACGACGCCGCCTCGGGCGCCAGGGCCAGGTTGACGAAGGGAACAGACAACAGGGCGTCCTCAGCCACCACCACCATGTCGCAATGCAGCAGCAGGGTCAGGCCGATGCCCACCGCCCGGCCGCGCACCGCGGCCACCGCCGGCTTGTCCAGATCGGCCAGCGACTTCAGGAAACGGAACACGCCCATCTCGACCAGATCGCCGCTGGTCTGCGAGCCCAGGGCGATGAAGTCGGCGATGTCATTGCCGGCCGAGAAGGAATCCCCCTCGCTGCGGAACAGGATCACCCGCACGGCGTCGTCGACCTTGGCCCGCTCGGTCGCTTCAGCCAGCGCCGTGTACATGGCCTGGGTGATGGCGTTCTTCTTGTCCGTCCGATCGAAGGCGACGGTCAGGACGCCGCCGTCCAGATCGACCTTGATGTGTTCGCTCATCGTCCAGCCTCCGTCAGTGTCCACCAATCGACGCCCGCCTCATCGCGGTCTCGTCGGGCCCGCCCCTCGCGGGCCAGATAGTTCAGGTGAGCGATGGCCTCGCCCGTCGCCATGCTCAGCACCTCGTCGCCCACCGGGCGCGCGAACAAGGCGGAAAAGACGTCGACGGCGCGCGACGGCGTCTTCAACGTCCGCTCCAGCCGTTTCAGCGCGACTTGGTGGCCGCGGATCAAGGCCTCCAGCCGGGTCGTGA
Organism: Brevundimonas sp. 2YAF1; assembly: GCF_052114745.1. Classification (NCBI taxonomy): domain Bacteria; kingdom Pseudomonadati; phylum Pseudomonadota; class Alphaproteobacteria; order Caulobacterales; family Caulobacteraceae; genus Brevundimonas; species Brevundimonas sp. 2YAF1. The sequence goes on from NZ_JBFRFI010000004.1 coordinate 164,569, forward strand.
CGCCGTAGAAGGGCTCGCCGTGCGATGGCAGGACGAACAAGTCCCCGGGCAAGCGCGCCTTCAGCGCCGCCAGCGAACGCAGCCATTCGCCCAGGGGATCGCCCTCCGGCTCGGTCGGCCAGACGGAGACGTTCGAGGAAATGCGCGGCAGGATCTGATCGCCCGACAACATGACGCCGTCGCGCTCGCGCCACAGGCAGACGTGTTCGGGACAATGCCCCTCGCCGATCACCACGCGCCAGTCGCCGTCGCCGTCGCCGATGCGAACCACATCGTCCTCGGACAGCCGCTGATAGGCCGAGGGCATAGCTGCCACCGCCTTGCCGAAGCCGCCGTATCCCGTCCGCCAGCGCGCGATCTGCTCGTCGTTCCACCCGGCGGCGCGATAGAAGAGCTCGCCCGAATCCGGCGCGGGTTGGCCCTCGTCGGCGATCAGCATCCGCGCCGTCACATACTCCAGCCGCGACATCAGCAGGGGCGCCTTGAAACGCGCGCACAACCAGCCCGCCAGGCCGATATGGTCCGGGTGCATATGGGTGCAGATCACCCGCTTGACCGGCTTGCCGCCCAACGGCCCCGCCAACGCCGCCTCCCAGCCCGCCTTCGCCGCCTCGGTCTTCAGCCCGGTGTCGACCAGTGTCCAGCCGTCGCCGTCCGCCAGGGCGTAGACATTGATATGGTTCAGCGTCATCGGCAGCGGCAGCCGCAGCCACAGCACGCCCGGCGCGACCTCGACCGCCTGACCCGCCTCCGGCGGCGGCCCTGACGGATAGGTCAGACCGCGCGCGGTCGTCGCCGCCCCATCGCTTATCGCGCCGTCCGCCAAGTCCGTCTCCAATCGCAACCCTCGCAGGTTAAACCCGATTGCGCGGTTCCGGTCCAGAGGCGTCACGCGTAGCGGCGCTTGACCGAACCGAAAGACCCCGCCAAGGCTTTCGCCATCAGCAGAGGCCGAGGGAGCCCTTTTTCGTGACCATCAAACGTTTCAGCCGCGCATTGGGCATCGCAGCCGGCCTCGCCGTCATGACCTTGAGCCCCGCATTCGCCGTCGCCCAGGACCAACCCGGCGCTGATGCAAGCCGCGCAGGCAACGAACCGACCCGAACCGAACGCGTTCAGCCTGGCCGTATCGGCGGCGACCGCAATGATCGTCGTCAACAGCGCGAGCGCCAGAAAGCCCCCGCTCCGGTCGATCCCGCCGTCGTCAAAGCCGACGTGGAAGCCCTCTTCGCCGCCAGCACGACGTCTTGTCAGGTGACGGACGCCAAACTGCTCGGCGTCAGCGCCGAACAGGTTAAAATTTACGAGGCAACCTGCGCTGGCGGGCCGGGCTACATGGTCGTCGCCTCCACGCCGCCCCAGTTCGCCGATTGCGTGGTCCTGGCCAGCCAAGCCGACAACGCCCGGGCGGCCAACCCGGAAGCCCCGCCAAGCCAGACCTGCTCCATGCCCGGCAACCAGGACATTCAGGGCTTCCTGAAAGCCTACGCGACCCAGGCCGGCGTGCCCTGCACAGTCGATGAAACCAAGGTGCGCGGACAGTCGAGCGACGGCGCCGTCGTCTATGAAATCGGTTGCGCCGGCGCGGACGGCTACTGGATCGAAAAGGGCGCCTCGGGCTGGGAGAAGACCGAGTGCCTGCAAATCGTCAGCCAGAACGCCACCTGCCAGTTCACCACGCCGGCCGAGCAGGCCGCGACGGTCAAGTCCTGGCTGGCCGGCTCCGAAGCCGCCGGCTGCGACGTCGGGCAAGTCCGCCTGATGGGCCAGAACGCCAACGGCCGCTTTGTCGAAATGACCTGCGCCGGCGGCGACGGCGCAATCGTCCGCTTCAACGCCGAGCATGCCGTGCAGCAGGTCTATCCCTGCGCCACGGCCCAACAGATCGGCGGCGGCTGCAAGCTGACCACGACGGCTCCGGCCGCGACGCCGCAAGCCTAAGCGACGCCTGATCGTCAAACGAAGCGCCGCCGGAGCGATCCGGCGGCGTCTTTGTTTTCGGCGAGCCCTTTTCGCCGAACGCGACGCGCCTTAGCCTTAGGGCCATGCGCATCGCCACCTGGAACGTGAACTCGGTCAACGCCCGCCTGCCCACCGTGCTGGCCTGGCTGGAAGCCGCCAATCCTGACGTCGTCTGCTTCCAGGAAATCAAATGCGTGGACGAGAAATTCCCGCGCGAGGCCTTCGAGAGCCTGGGCTACAACGTCGAGACCCATGGTCAGAAGACCTACAACGGCGTCGCCATTCTTTCGAAATTCCCGCTGTCCGACATCCGGCGCGGTCTGCCCGGCGACGACAGCGACGAACAGGCCCGTTATCTGGAGGCCGTGATCGAGGCCCCGATTCCGGTGCGCGTCGCGTCCATCTATCTGCCGAACGGCAATCCGCTCGGCACCGAGAAGTTTCCTTACAAGCTGGCCTGGTTCCAGCGTCTGCACGACCACGCCAAGGCCCTGCTGGCCTATGAAGAGCCTATGGCGCTCTGTGGCGACTACAACTGCATCCTGACCCCTGACGACGCGGCCAAGCCCGAGGACTGGGTCAACGACGCCCTGTTCCAGCCGGAAACGCGCGCGGCGCTGAACGGCATGAAGTGGCTGGGACTGTCGGACGCCCACGACCTGGGTCAGGAGCCCAAGGGCACCTATACCTTCTGGGACTATCAGGCCGGGGCCTGGCAGCGAAACAACGGCATCCGCATCGACTACGCCCTGCTGTCGCCCCAGGCCGCCGACCGCTTCCGGGGCATCGAGACCCACCGCGACGCCCGCGACATGGACAAGCCCAGCGACCACGTCCCCGTGGTGGTCGATCTGGACCTGGAGGCCTGATCCATGAGCGAGGCGTTCCGGGTCATCCTGCTGATCGCCCTGACCGCCGCCTTCCTGACGACCGGCGCCCTGATGCTGTCGTGGTGGATGGAGCCGCAGCGGCGGCTGCAACGCGCCTTGCTGAAATCCCTGGGCCACAAGGCCGACACCGAGGCCCTGTCGCCCGCCGAGGGTCGGGCGGCGGCGCTGGATTTCGACGGCGGTCAGGTGGTGGTGCTGTGGAAGCGCGGTTCCCAGGGCCTGGTCTATGCCTTCGATGAGGTCGAAGGCGGCGAGATCATCGTCGACGGCCACGTCGTGGCCCGCGCCCGGCGCGGCGCCCTGCGCAAGGATCTGGACGTCGCCGCGCCCGACGCCGAACAGGTGGTGCTGCGGCTGATGTTCAACGACGCCCGCCACCCCGAGTTTGAAATGGCGCTGTGGAACGCCGACCTGCCGGCCTCCACCGGCTCGCCCTCCGAGGCGCTGCGGCTGGGGCGCCGCTGGTTGTCGCACGTCGAAGCCCTGATGAAGCGTTGATCGCCCTTCCCGCCCCCGCCGCGGAAGGCTAGAACCCCGGCCTCTACCGTTTACTGTGTTTCAGGAGCCCGCCGTGGCCCGTCTCTTCGACGCCTACATCATCGCCGACTGGACCGCCGCCGAGGGCAAGAAGCTGGGCGAGCAGACCCTGTGGATCGGCGTGGCCAAGCGCGACGTGCGCTTCCGCCTCTACACCGAGACCCACAACGTCGCCACGCGCGCCGAGGGCGAGGCCATGATCGCCGACCTGCTGGCGGAACACAGGAAGCGCGGCGACCGGGTTCTGGTCGGTTTCGACTTCGACTTCGGCTTCCCCGCCGGCACCGCCGCGCGGCTGAAGCTGGACGGTCGTCCGTGGGAGGCCATGGGCAAGTTCCTGGCCGCCAACGTCGTCGACAAGGCCGACAACACCAACAACCGCTATCAGGTCGCGGCCAAGATGAACCGGCTGATGACCGACCAGCCCTGGCCCTTCTGGGGCGCGCCCGCCAGCCAGGCTCAGCGCTGGCTGACCACGACCAAGCCGCCCGAAGGCGCCGGCGCCGACATTCCCGAATTCCGCGCCGCCGAAGTCGCCGCGCGCAAGGACAAGCTGCCGCCCAAGAGCGTCTGGCAGATGCACGGCGCGGGCGCCGTCGGCGGCCTGACCCTGCTGGGCGTGCCCATGCTGCGCCGCCTGCTGGACAAGCTGGGCGCCTCCGCCGCCGTCTGGCCGTTCAACACCGGCTGGCGCGAACTGACCGAGGCCGACATCGAGCCGCTGTCGGCCGTGGTCGTCGAGGTCTGGCCCGCCCTGTTCGAGGCCAAGCGCAAGATCAACGGCGAGGGCGTCAAGGAATACAAGACCCAGGCCCAGGTCCGCACCGCCGCCGAAGCCTTCGCCCAGATGGATGACGCGGGGACGCTGCAGAAGGCGTTCGCGCCGCCGAAGACGGCGGATGAAGCCCTGGTGGCCCAGGTTGAGAGCGAAGAGGGTTGGATCCTGGGGGTGTAAACCCTTCTCCCCTTGCGGGAGAAGGTGGCCGAGCCGAGCGAGGTCGGATGAGGGGTTGCACTACCCCATCGAACTTCCCCTTCATTTCAGCGGTGGCGAGACCCCTCATCCGTCAGGCTTCGCCTGCCACCTTCTCCCGCAAGGGGAGAAGGAAACATCTTGGGTGCGCTACCGCCCTTCGGGCTGCTTGAGCGCGGACGCCCGCCTCGTGCTGGCACGGGCGGTGGAGGGCTGGGCGGGGCGCCGGGCCTTCGCCCGGAGACAGATGAGTTTTACCGTTTCGACGAAGGCCGACGCCCCGCGCGAAGAGTTGGACATGAGCTCGGGGCAGGCGCCGTTGTTTGCGGCTACTCCCGGCGCCCATGACGGGCAGGCCGCGCGACGACGCGGTCCTGGAACGGTCCGAGTAACCCCCTCGACCCTGACCGGAGCCTCTACGATGGACGGGTCGAACGCCCCGTCGCTAGGCCCCAGCGGCGTCATGAATGGAGTGTGGTCTATCGCCCTTCGGGCTACTTGAGACCACGATAGGAAGAAGCGCGTTCGCGCCTGCTTCGTCTCTCACTCCTGAACCGCCCGCCTGATCCATCGCCGCCTTCCGCTGGGTGCTCCCTTGCCCGGCGCGCGCGATGGAGGGCGAACGGTCCGACAAGACCCCCGTTCTCTCCGCTCCCGCCGCCGCTTCGGTTCGCCGGCCGAGCGAGCCCTCCCTTGCGACGGGACAGGTGGAGCATGGCGCGGTTGGCGGGGGGGGCGAGGTGATGGGGGCTGGCGGCGTTCAATCCCTTGCGGGGTGCGGGATTGGAGAGCGCCATTACGAAGGCGGGCGCGTTTTCCTTCTCCCCTTGCGGGAGAAGGTGGCGGCCGAAGGCTGACGGATGAGGGGTTGCGCCGCGCTTTGATCGTCGGCTTTCGTCCGCTGTTGCGAGACCCCTCATCCGACCTCGCTCCGCTCGGCCACCTTCTCCCGCAAGGGGAGAAGGGAAAGGCCCTAGCCGATCAGCACCCGCGCCGCCGCCCGCGCTTCATCGGTGATTTCGGCGCCGGAGAGCATGCGGGCGATTTCTTCCTGACGGGGATGGGTTTCGAGGACGTCGATGGAGGTGCGGGTGTGGCCCTCCACATCAGCCTTGCGGACCTTCCAGTGGGCATGGCCGCGTGAGGCGACCTGGGGGCTGTGGGTCACGACCAGGACCTGGGCGCCGTTGGACAGGCGTTGCAGGCGCGAGCCGACGGCCTCGGCCACGGCGCCGCCGACGCCCTGATCGACCTCGTCGAAGATCATCACCGGCTGACGCTGATCCTCGCGGCTGGCCAGGGCCGCCTTCATGGCGAGCGCAAAGCGGGCCAGTTCGCCGCCCGAGGCGACGGTGTCCAGCGGGCCGAACGGCGTGCCGGCGTTGGTGGCGACCTCGAAGCGAATCGTCTCGACGCCCAGCGGTCCGCGACGGCCCTCGATGGGGTCCAGGGTCACGCGGAAACGGGCGCGGTCCAGCTTCAGCGGGCCCAACTCGCCCATGACCGCACCAGTCAGGCGGTCGCCCGCCGCCTCGCGCGCCGAAGTCAGCAGCATGGCGGCCACGTCATAGGCCTCGATCGCCACGGCCACGTCGCGGCGGGCGTTGGTCAGGGCCTCGGCCCCGTCCTCGATCAGACGCAGTTGTTCGCGCAGACGCACCCGCAGCGCCGGCAGGGCGTCGACCGTGGTGTTCAGCTTGCGGGCCGCGGCGCGCAGGCTGAACAGCCGCTCCTCGGCCTTGTCCAGACGGCCTGGCTCGAAGTCGAAGGCGTCGGCGGCGGCGTCCACGGCCGCGACGGCCTCGGTCGCCTCGACCAGGGCGCGGTCCACGGCTTCTGCGGCCAGACCCAGTTTGATGATGATGAGGTTGTCGCCCTCGGCGCCCGCCTGAACGGCCCGCTGGCGGGCGTGCTCGACGGCGCGCAGAGCCGAGGCCAGACGCTGGCTCAGCTTGTCCCCGCCCAACAGGTTTCGCGCGTCGGCCAGATCAGCCACGGCCTTTTCCGAGGCGCCCAGGATGGCGCGTTCGCCGGCCAGTTCGGTTTCTTCGTCGGGCTGGGGGTCCAGGGCGTCGAGATCGGACAGATTGAGCGCGATCTCCTCGGCCTTGGCGGCGGCTTCGGCGGCGGAGGCTTCCAGTTCGTCCAGGCGGCCTTGCGCGGCCTTCAGGCGCTCAGCGGCGGCGGCAACGCCCGACAGTTGGGGCTGCAGGCCGCCGTAGTTATCCAGCAAAGCGCGGTGGGTCTTCCAGTCCAGCAGGCCGACCGTCTCGTGCTGGCCGTGCACCTCCACCAGCAGGGCGCCGATCTCGCGCAGCGCCGTCACGCCCGCCGGTTGGTCGTTGACGTAGGCCCGGCTGCGGCCGTCGGCCGAGACGACGCGGCGCAGGATCAGTTCCTCGCCCGGCGCGACTTCGAAGCCCCGCTCGGCCAACAGGTCGATCACGGCGGCGTCGTCGGGCGCGGTGAAGACGGCGGTGGCGACGGCCTGCTTGGCGCCCGAGCGCACCAGCCCCGCGTCGCCGCGCGCGCCCAGGGCCAGGCCCAGGGCGTCGAGAATGATGGACTTGCCGGCCCCGGTCTCGCCGGTCAGCACGGTCAGCCCCTCGCCGACCTCGAGGTCGAGGGCGTCGACGAGGACGACGTCACGGATCGAGAGAGTGGTCAGCATGGGCCAGCTTGATTCGACTTTACGTCCCACTCTAGCCGGAAACAGAAGGGGAACGCAGCGTCTTTCCGCATCAAGCCCAGCCGATCAGTCCCGGGAGGCTCAGGCCCCGCCGGGAATGAGGCGCTGCAGCCAGCTTTCACGCTTGGCCTCGGGCTGAACGTCCGGGCGCTGTCCGCGCTCGGTCAGCAGGGCGTAGGCCTCGGCATACCAGGGGCTGCCCGGATAGTTGAAGCCCAGGACGGCGGCGTTGCGCGTCGCCTCTTCCGTCAGACCCAGGGCGAGGTTCACCTCGACCAGACGGTACAGGGCTTCCGGCGCATGCGAACTGCGCTGGAAGGCTTCGTTGTTGATCACGGTCTTGTAGCGGTTCAGCGCGGCCAGCGGCTGATTGGCGCGCTGGTAGAAGCGGCCGACGGTCATTTCCTTGCCGGCCAACTGGTCGTTGACCATGTCGATCTTGACGCGGGCGTCGGTGGCGTAGGGCGTGTTGGGATAGCGGCGCACCACGTCGCGCAGACCCGCCAGGGCCGCCTCGGCATAGGCCTGATCGCGACCCACATCGACGATCTGCTCGAAATTGCAGATGGCGCGCATGTAGAAGGCGTAGGCCGCCGACGGATTGCCGGGGAACAGGGCGATGAAGCGATCAGCCGCCGCGATGGCGTCCTGATAATTGTTGTTCTGATAGTAGGCGTAGACCTGCATCAGGATCGCCCGGCGCGACCATTCCGAATAGGGGTGCTGACGCTCGACCTCCTGGAAATAGTCGACCGCGTCGGTCCAGCGCTTGGACTGCAGGCGCTGATAGCCGGTGTTGTAGAGCAGCTCGACCGGGCGCTCTTCATAGGCCAGCTTCTGGCGCGGCTTGGTCCCGGCGCAGGCGGAAACCGTCAGGGCAGCGACGGCGACCGTCATGAGGATCAGGCCGGAACGGGACTTCGAAGCGGGCAAGGGCGACCTCTCAAGATGCCTTGGTCACAGCGCACCCCCGGTGCGCCGCTTTCGTTGGGGCGATCTCTATACCAGCCGAGGCGACCAAGCCAATGCAGCGAAATCCATCATGACGGGTTGCTGCAGACAGATCCGCTGCTAAAGAGCGCGTCCAGAAACGTATGCGCTCATTGGCGCAGCGATGACGGCAAAAGGATGACCGGTAATGAAGCTGCTCTCTGGCAATTCGAACCGGACGCTGTCCCAGGCCATCGCCACCCACCTCGACATGCCGCTGACCAAGGCCCAGGTGAAACGATTCGCCGATAACGAGGTTTTCGCCGTCATCGAAGAGAACGTCCGCGGCGAGGACGTCTTCATCATCCAGTCGACCTCCTATCCGGCCAACGACAACCTGATGGAGCTGCTGATCATGACCGACGCCCTGGTGCGGGCGTCGGCGCGGCGGATCACGGCGGTCATGCCCTACTTCGGCTATGCGCGTCAGGACCGGAAAACCGGCGGCCGCACGCCGATTTCGGCCAAGCTGGTGGCCAATCTGATCACTCGCGCCGGCGCCGACCGGGTGCTGACGATGGACCTGCACGCCGGTCAGATTCAGGGCTTCTTCGACATCCCGACCGACAATCTGGTCGCCACCCCCGTGCTGGCCCAGGACATTCGCGAACACTATCCGCGCGGCGACGACCTGATGATCGTCTCGCCCGACGTCGGCGGCGTGGTGCGCGCCCGCTCGCTGGCCAAGCGGCTCGACGCCGACCTGGCCATTGTCGACAAGCGCCGCCCCAAGGCGGGCGAGAGCGAAGTCATGAACATCATCGGCGATGTCGAAGGCCGCCGCTGCATCCTGTTCGACGACATCGTCGATTCGGGCGGCACCCTGGTGAACGCCGCCAAGGCGCTGATCGACCGCGGCGCGACCGAGGTCTCGGCCTATATCAGCCACGGCGTCCTGTCGGGTCCGGCGGTCCAGCGCGTGACCGACGGCCCGCTGAAGGAACTGGTGATCACCGATTCCATCGAACAGCCTGACGAAGTTTTGAAGTGCCAGAAAATCCGCACCGTTTCCGTCGCGCCCTTGATCGGCGAGGCCATTCGCCGGATCGCCAACGAAGAGTCCGTATCCAAGCTCTTCGATTAACCTTCGAATAACCATTCGCTCCACGATATAAGCGCCATCAGTTCCTGGGGCGCCTCGCCGTGTCCCGCGTCCAATACGTAGGGAAGTTCGCCGATGTCCCAGGCCTTTCTGAGCCGCGGTCTGTCCGTCGCCGCTGTCGCCGCCGCCGTGGTTCTGGCCAGTTGCTCGACGCCCGCGCCGGAGGTTCCGCCTCCGCCCCCGGTCGTCACGCCGACGCCGCCCGTCGCGCTCAATGAAGGCGTGGCGCAGGCCGCCTCCGTCTATGTCGCCTTCGTGCGCGAGGTCGGCAGCATCAAGGCGGGATTCCCCGACGCCGAATCGATTCAGGCCGCCATCCGCAAGGGCGCGGCCTATGAGCCGGGCCAGTTGTCGCGCGGCATGATCGCCTATGGTTCGATCCTGGCGCTGCAGTCGCCCGAGTATGTCGCCGGCGTGCGCCAGTTCGCGGCCGATCCGGCCCAGCGTCAGCAGATGATCGCCCGAATCGTCGCCGATCCCGCCTATGCCGCCACCCTGCCCGGCGCCGACGCCGCAGCCGGCCTGATCGCCTCGACCATGGGCAAGGACATCGCCGCCCTGACCGCCATCGCCGAGGCCGTCGAGGGCGACGCCTATACGATCCAGGAACGCCGCGACCCGCGCCGCCGCTGGGCCGTCACCCCCATCCCGCATCGCGAAGTCCGACTGGAAGGCGCCAAGAGCCTGTCGGTGGCCCAACTCCCTTCGGCCGAGGAAAGCGCGCGCCTGTTCGCCGCCGCCAACAGCGGCTCGGGCCTGAGCCTGACCCCGGCGCAGCGCGGAGCCCCCTTCACCCCCGCCGTGGTCAACTCCCTGGCCATCGCCGCCCTGGCCGCCCTGGGCGCGGCGGGCGACGACGCCAAGGCCAACACCGACGCCCTGGCGACCGAATCGAACAACGAGTTCTGCCTGAACATGTCCAAGCTGATGCTGTTCCAGTGCCTGGCGGCGTCGCGCCCCAGCTATGAGGACATGTTCTGCACCGGCCGACACATCGTGCGCGACCTGGCGACCTGCACGGCCCAGTACACGGGCCCGACGCAGACGCTCGCGGCGTCGACTTCGGCGCCGAGCAGCGCCAATAACTGACGCCAAGGCGGGCTGATCGGACCGGGGCGGTTGCGTCCTCCCCCTGTTCCGTGTAATAGCCCGCCCTCTTGAATTCGAGGGTTCATGACCCCGCCGCGCGGGCCCTGGTTGGCGCGGCGTATCTGTTGTTGTTGAGGCGAGCCCCATGGCCGAGATCATTCTGAACGTTGACGTCCGTGAAGGCGCAGGCACCGGCGGCGCACGCGCTGTTCGTCGCTCGGGCGCCGTGCCCGGCATCCTGTACGGTGGCGACAAGGCCCCCGTCTCGATCTCGGTGAACGAGAAGGACTTCCGCAAGTCCCTCTACACCGGCAAGCTGCTGGGCCACCTGGTGACCCTGAAGTACGGCGAAGAGACCCAGCCGGTCATCGCCAAGACGGTCCAGTTCGACCCCGTGTCGGACCGCCCGCTGCACTTCGACCTGATGCGCGTCGACGCGAGCGCTCCGGTCAAGATCGAGATCGCCGTTCACTTCAAGAACGCCGACGAAGCGCCGTTCACCCGCGCCGGCGGCATGCTGGAAATCATCCGCCACTCGGTCGAAATCCTGGTCGCCGCCGATCAGATCCCGAACGAGCTGGTCGTCGACCTGAAGGGCCGCGAAACCGGCGAAAACATCCGCATGTCGGACATCGTCCTGCCCAAGGGCGCGACGACTGTCATCGACCGCGACTTCATGATCGCCACGATCAAGGCCTCGTCGGCTGCTCAGTCGGAAGCCGGCGACACGACGGTCGAAGCCTAAGAGGCATTCTTTCCCTATCGCTTCGCGCGCGGCGCGAAGCTGCTTTAGGGAAGACGCCAAAAGTTCAGCCCCGCCCGGTTCGCCGGCGCGGGGCTTTTCTTTGCCCGGAGCACAGGGCAAGAGGTCCGCATGATCATCATCGCCGGGCTCGGCAATCCGGGCGCCAAATACGAAAAGAACCGCCACAACATCGGCTTCATGGCCGTGGACGAGATCGCGCGCCGCTGGCGCTTCGGTCCCGAGCGGGCCAAGTTCCAATCCATCGTCAGCGAGGGCGAGGTCGATAGCGCCGACGGCCCGGTCAAGGTTCTGCTGATGAAACCGCAGACCTATATGAACGAGAGCGGCCGCGCGGTCGGCGAGGCGGCGCGCTTCTACAAGATCAAGCCCAACGAGATCATCGTCTTCCATGACGAGATCGACCTGGCCCCCGGCCGCTTCCGCATGAAGACCGGCGGCGGCGCAGCCGGCCAGAACGGCATCCGCAGCCTGATCAGCCATCTGGGCGCCGACTTCCGGCGCGGCCGCATGGGCATCGGCCATCCGGGCGAGAGCCACCTGGTCATGCCGCACGTCCTGGGCGACTTCCACAAGGCCGAGAAGCCCTGGCTGGACGCCCTGCTGGCCGCCTGCGCCGACGCCCTGCCCTTCGCCGCCGCCGGCGACGACGAACGCTATCAGGGCGAGGTCATGCGCCTGGCCCCCGCGCCCAAGTTCAGCCCCCGCCAGGCGGCCAGAGGCGAGTAGCACGGCCATTCTCCCTCCCCTTCATGGGGAGGGTGTGGCGATACACGCCGCGCCTGACTCGATAAGCGCCCCACCCGTCATCGGCCTGACGGCCTCAGCCACCCTCCCCATAAAGGGGAGGGAGAATCGCGCGCCTCCTGCTTTCCTCCCCATGACATGGGGGGCAGACGCAAACATCAGCCGTCGCGTCGGGGGCGCGCGGCGCTCCGTCGCTCTAGCTTCACGCTGTGGGAAGGGTTAAGCCCCCGGCCGTGACCCGGTCCCAGAGTGAAAACTGGTCGATGACGCGCTCGCTGGCCTTCCTGGCCGCGACGTTCGCCATCGTGATCGGAACCCTGCTGCCGTTCGCGGCGCTGGCGGCCTCGGTTCCGGGCCAGCCCATCGTCATCTGCTCGGCCGAAGGGCCCCAGACGATCCAGGTCGGCGGCGTCGACGGCCCCGTCAGCAAACACGTCGGGGCCAAGTGCGCGGCCTGCGTCATGCCGCTGCTGGCCGCCCTGCCCGCACCGCCCGCCCCGACGCCCGCCCCGGTCGTCCGCACGGTCGAGCCCGTCGCCTATGCGCCCTTCCGCGTCAGCCCCCCGCCTCCGGCCCGCGCCCCGCCGCGCCCGCCGTCGACCGCCCCTCCCCACGCCTGAAAACCAGAAACCTCTGCCCCTCGCGCGCGTCCAATGACGACGCCCGCGATCGCACCTCTGTTTTCAGGACTGCTTTCCATGTCTTTCAAGACCACCGCGGCGCCGTACGCGCTGCTGATCGGCGCCTGCGTGGCGCCGAGCCTGGCCTTCGCCGCTGACCGGCCCGAAGCTGACGGTCCCGTCACCGTCGTCGACAGCATCATCGTCACCGGCCGCCGCAACGCCGAAGACCCCGCCGTCGTGGCCGAGGCGCGCGACCGCCTCAGCCGCACCCCCGGCGCCGTGGCCGTCGTCTCGGCCGAGAGCTACGCCGACCGCTTCGCCCAGGGCTTCGCCGACACCCTGCGCAACGTCCCCGGCGTCCTGGCCCAGAAGCGTTATGGCGAGGAAAGTCGCCTCTCCATTCGCGGCTCGGGCGTGGCCCAGGGCTTCCACCAACGCGGCGTCCTGTTCGCCCAGGACGGCGTGCCCTTCGCCGACGCCGACGGCTTCTCCGACTTTCAGGGCGTGGACGCCCTGAGCGCCCGCTACATCGAGGTATGGAAGGGGGCGAACACCCTGCGCTTTGGCGGGGCGCAGCTGGGCGGGGCGATCAACCTGGTCACGCCGACCGGCCGCACGGCCTTGCACGACAACGTCCTGCAACTCGAGAACGGCAGCTACGACACGTATCGGGTGCACGCCGAGCTGGCGCGCGAGCACGGCGACTGGGACGTCTTCGCCGCCGTCTCGGGCATGAAGACCGACGGCTATCGCCAGCAGAGCGACCAGTCGCAGGGCCGTCTGACCCTCAACGTTGGTCGCGCCTTCGGTCAGGACCGCGAGGTGCGCCTGATCGCCCAGGCCGCCGACATCCAGCAGTCGGTTCCCGGTTCCCTGACGCTGAAGCAGGCGCTGGAAACCCCGCGCATGGCTCCGGCCAACAACATCCTCAACGACAACGCCCGCGACCAGACGCTGAAGCGGCTGACGCTGCAGACCCGCTGGCGGCTGACCGACGCCACCCTGTTCGAAGGCGCCATCTGGGGCTGGGAGAAGTCGCTCTATCACCCGATCTTTCAGGTCGTGGATCAGGAGAGCCGGACCAGGGGCGCCTTTGGCCGCATCGACTGGACGGGGCAGGTCGCGGGCCTGCGCGCCGACGCCTTCTACGGCTTCAGCTGGCGGGACGGCGATCTGGACGCCCTGCGCTACGTCAATGTCGGCGGCAAGCGCGGGGCGCTGACCGCCAACGGCCTGCAACAGGCCACGGGGCTGGACGTCTTCGCCGAGGGGCGGCTGTTCGTCACCGACCGGCTGGCGCTAGTCGCGGGCGGTTCCTGGGGCCGGGCCACGCGCGACTATGCCGACCGGCTGAACCCGACCAACGACGACAGCGTCGACTACGACTGGTTCTCGCCCCGTCTGGGTCTGTTGTGGGAGGCGGCGGACGGATCGCAGGTCTTCGCCAATGTCACGCGCTCGGTCGAGCCCCCGGCCTATGGCGCCCTGGTGCAGGCGCAGACCGGTTTCACCCCGGTCGAGGTTCAGGACGCCTGGACCGCCGAGATCGGCACGCGCGGAAGACGCGGCCCCTTCGCCTGGGACCTGACCGCCTATCGCAGCCAGATCGAGGGCGAGCTTCTGAACTTCACCATCGCGGCGGATCAGCTGCCCGCCACCTTCAACGCCGACAAAACGATCCATCAGGGCATCGAAGCCGGTCTGGACTGGCGCTTGCCTGTCGAACTGGCGGACGGTTCCCTGCTGCTGCGCCAAACCTATACTTGGAGCGACTTCCGCTTCGACGGCGACGCGCGTTGGGGCGACAACCGCCTTCCGGTGGTGCCTCAGCATCAGTACCGGGCCGAGTTGACCTGGCGTCATCCCTCGGGCCTCTTCGTCACCCCCTCGGTCGAATGGCGGATCAGCCAGCCCTTCGTCGACTACGCCAACACCATGCAGGCGCCCGATTACGCCCTGCTGGGTCTGGCGGCGGGCTTTGACGTCCGGGAAGGCCTGTCGGTCTTCATCGACGCCCGAAACCTGACCGACGAGCGTTACGTCGGCGAGTTCTCGGCCGTAACCGACGCCCGCACGGCCTCCACCAGCGTCTTCTTCCCCGGCGAAGGCCGGTCCGTTTTCGTCGGCCTGCGACTGGCCTATTGAGGAGAAAGCGATGAACCCGATCAAACGCCTTTCCGCCCTGACGGCGACACTGGTCGCAGTCCTGCCGCCAATGACGGCCTCGGCCCACGTGGTCCTGACCGAGCGTCAGGCCGCAGCCGGCGCCTATCACGCCGCGAGCTTCCGCATCGGCCACGGCTGCGGCGAGGCGGCGACCACGGCCGTCACCGTGCGCCTGCCCGACGCCGTGCCCACGGCGCGTCCCCAGCCCAAGCCGAGCTGGAGCATCAGCTTCGGGCGCGAACCCGTCGATCCGCCGCTGTCCGATCACGGCAAGCCGCTGACGGAGCGCATCCGCACCGTGACCTGGACCGGCGTCCTGCCGCCGGACCAGTTCGATGACTTCGCCCTGCTGATGGCCCTGCCGTCGACGCCGGGCGATCTGGCGTTTGCCGTGACCCAGACCTGCGGCGACCAGTCGGTCGCCTGGGACGGCGCCGACGCCGCCCATCCCGCCCCTGTCCTCACTCTCCTGCCGGCGACGTCCGGCGCCCATCAGCACTGAGACCAAGCATGAAACATCTTCTCGCCGCCCTTCCCCTGCTCGCCCTGACCGCCTGCGGCCAGCCTGCGGAAAAGCCAGCTGAGACCTCCGTCGCCGCGCCCGGAACCGTCACGGTCGCCGACGCCTGGTGCCGGCCGACGCCGAACGGGGCCAAGGTCGGCGGCTGCTACGTCACCCTGACAGCGGGCTCCGACGACCGGCTGGTCAGCGTCTCGACGGCTATGGCCCAGTCGGCCCAGGTCCACGAGATGAAGACCGAAAACGGCGTCATGAGCATGGGCCACCTGCCCGACGGCCTGCCCCTGCCCGCCGGTCAGAAGGTCGAGCTGAAACCGGGCGGAACCCACATCATGCTGATGGGCCTGCGCGATCCGCTGGTCGACGGCGGCATCGCCTCCTTCACCCTGACGTTCGAGAAGGCGCCGCCCATTGGGGTGCACGCGGCGGTGAAGCAGCCGCCGGTGGTCGATTCCGAGGAGTAAGACGCCAAGCGACTTTCCTCCCCACGCGTGGGGAGGGGGACCACGAAGTGGTGGAGGGGGCGGCGCTGACGTCAGCCGTCGAGTCGCCCCCTCCGTCACGTCGGCTTCGCCGCCGCGCCACCTCCCCATGAAATGGGGAGGAAAGCTCGATATGCGCCCGCACCTGACAAACACCCCCGAACCCGCTAAAGGCTCGCGCTCACGAGGAACACCATGGCTCTTAAAGTCGCGATCGTCGGCCTGCCCAATGTCGGCAAGTCCACCCTGTTCAACGCCCTGACCAAGACGGCGGCGGCTCAGGCCGCCAACTATCCGTTCTGCACCATCGAGCCGAACACCGGCGACGTGGCGGTCCCGGAGCCGCGCCTGGAGGTGCTGGCCAGCATCGCCGGGTCCAAGGAGATCATCCCCTCGCGGATCACCTTCGTGGACATCGCCGGCCTGGTGCGCGGCGCGTCCAAGGGCGAGGGCCTGGGCAACCAGTTCCTGGCCAATATCCGCGACTGCGACGCCGTGGCCTTCGTCGCCCGCTGCTTCGTCGATGACGACATCACCCACGTCGAGAACCGCATCGACCCCATTTCGGACCTCGAGATCATCGAGACCGAACTGATGCTGGCCGACCTCGAAAGCCTCGAGAAGCGGGTCGTCAACGTCGAGAAGAAGGCCAAGGGCGGCGACAAGGACGCCCAGCAGACGCTGAAGCTGATCAATCTGGCCCTGACGCCCCTGCGCGCCGGCAAGCCGGCCCGCGTGGCGCAGGTGGACAAGGAAGACGAGAAGGCGTGGCACATGCTGCAGCTTCTGACCTCCCTGCCCGCCCTCTACGTTTCGAACGTGGACGAGACCTCGGCCGACAAGGGCAACGACCTGTCCGACCTGGTGGCCAAGCGCGCCGCCGAGGACAACGCCAACTCGGTGGTCATCTCGGCCCAGATCGAGTCGGAAATCGCCGTCCTGGACGACGAGGAGCAAAAGGAGTTCCTCGAGACCCTGGGTCTGGAAGAGCCCGGCCTGAACCGCCTGATCCGCGAGGCCTACAAACTGCTGGGCCTGCAGACCTACTTCACAGTCGGCCCCAAGGAAGCCCGCGCCTGGACCATCCCTGTCGGCGCCACCGGCCCGCAAGCCGCCGGCGTGATCCACACCGACTTCGAAAAGGGCTACATCCGCGCCGAAACCATCGCCTTCGACGACTTCGTCACTCTGAAGGGCGAAACGGGCGCCAAGGAAGCCGGCAAGATGCGCGCCGAAGGCAAGGCCTACGTCGTCAAGGACGGCGACGTGATGCACTTCCTGTTCAACAACTAGGGCTTCACCGCCTCAGCTGCGAACTGCTGCAAGGCCGCCCCTCGGGCGGCCTTGCTTGCGTTTGGGCTACTTGCGCGCGGCGTCGCTGGTCGCCCGCACCTGGCCGAACTCGGAGGTCGGCTTCCACGTCGGCCATTCGTGGCTGTTGGCCAGTTGCAGACCCAGTCGGTACAGCAGGGTCAGGTTCTCGACCGCCGAGCGCAGATCCCAGTCGGCGGACCATTCGTCGCTGGGCTTGTGGTAGTCGGCGGCGAACTTGGCCTTCCACGCCGCCAGACCGGCCTCCTTGCCGCCGTCGACCCAGTCCACGCCGTGCCACGGCATCAGGGCCGGCACGCCCGAACGGGCGAAGGGGAAGTGGTCGGAGCGGTAGTAGAAGCCCTGCTCCGGCTGGCCGTCGTCGGAGACATAGCGGCCTTCCTTCGCGGCCAGGGCCTGCAGGTCGTCCTCAAGACTGTTCTGACCCCTGCCGAAGATCGGCACGTCGCGGGTCGGTCCCGACAGCGGCAGCATGTCGATGTTGATGTCGGCCACCGTCGTTTCCAGCGGATAGACCGGATCGGCGGCATAGGCGTAGGCGCCCATCAGACCCATTTCCTCGGCCGCCATGTGGGCGAAGACGATGGTGCGGTCGGGCGCGGGCGCCGCCTTCAGCTGACGCGCCATCTCCAGCACGCCGATGGTGCCCGAGGCGTTGTCCCAGGCGCCGTTGAAGATCTTGTCGTCGCCCGCCGCGTGCTCGTTGACGCCGACGTGGTCCCAGTGGGCCGAATAGACGATGGTCTCGTTCGGACGCTTGGCGCCCGGGATCTTGGCCAGCAGATTGTGGGTGCGCAGGGTGTCGATGGTCTCGGCCGTCTCGACCGACAAGGTCAGACCCGGCAAAGCGAAGGCGCGAAAATCGCCCGTGCCGAGCCGCGCCGCCAGTTCAGCCATGTCCAGACCCAGGGCCTTGGCCGTGTCGGCGTTGATCGCGCCCGAAAACTCCAGGTCCGCGGCGCCCGGCGTCAGGGTGCGGGTGCGGCCGTTGGCCTGCGCCATACGGGTCCACGCAGCGTCGTTCGCGGTCGCCTTTGACACGGTGATGACGCCCAGCGCGCCCCGGCGCTTGGCCTCATCCGCCTTGTAGGCGGCGGACTGGTAGTTGGTCGCATAGGGGCCGTTGAACAGGTCGCCGTCGGGCTCTCCGCCCATGACGATGACCACCTTGCCCGCCACGTCGAGGCCGCCGTAGTCGTCCCAGCCGCGCTCGGGCGCATGGATGCCGAAGCCGGCGAAGACCAGACCCGCGTTGGCGATGGCCGCCTTGCCGTCATTGCTGACCGCCCGCAGGGTGATGTCGGTTCCCGGCGTCAGGGCATGGACCTGACCGTCCGCGCCGGTCCAACTGGCCTTGGCGGCGTCAGGGACGGGGGTGTAGCGCTTCAGGTCGATGTCCTGCAGCCACTGGCCGTTGGGGCCGCCGGGCGCCATGCCCATGGCTTCGTATTGGGCTTGCAGCCAGTCCAGCGTCTTCTTCTCGCCGTCCGTGCCGGGATAGCGGCCCTGGAAGTCGTCGGCGCTGATGGTGCGGATTTCGTCCGACAGGCGCTGGGCCGAAAAGTCCTGGGCCGCCGCCGCGCCGGCGGCAAGCAGAAGGGCTGTGGCGGCGACGCCGCTGATGAACCGACAATGCATGGTGACTCCCTCGCCCTCCCCCGGGGCGTTTCGCGCAAAGTAATAGGGCGGCCTCTCGCGAGACCGCCCCTTACATTTTTGTCATGTTCCGCGAAGGCCGAACAGACCCCGCCTATTTGCGACGCGCGTCGCTGACCGTGCGGGCCGGGCCAAACTCCGAACCGGGCTTCCACTGCGGCCAGTCGCGGCTGTTGGCCAGGGCCTCACCGGCCTGGAAGACGACCTCCAGATCCTGGATCATGCCGCGATAGTCCCAGTTTGGCTCCCACGCGTCGGCGGCCTGATGATAGCGATTGGCGCGATATTCGGCGGCCGCAGCCAGACGCGGCGCGATCGGCTCATCGACATAGTCGCCCGTCGAGGACAGATAGCCCATCGGCACGCCGCGCTTGGCCAGCGGGAAGTGGTCCGAGCGGAAATAGATGCCCGCGCCGGCGTTGGCGTCGCCCTGGAAGCCTCGGCCCTGCGCCGCCGCCAGGGCGATGACCCGCTCGTCCAGATCGGACTGGCCGTAACCCGTGACGCCCAGCTTGCTCATCCGCCCCAGGACGTTGGTGGCGTCCAGATTGAAGCCAGCCACCGTCGTCTCCAGCGGATACAGCGGATTGGCGGCGTAGTATTCCGACCCCAGCAGGCCGCTTTCCTCGCCGGTGAAGCTGATCATCACGATGGTGCGCTCGGGGGGCGGTCCGGCCGCCCACTGACGCGCCAGTTCCAGCAGGCCCGCCGTGCCCGAGGCGTTGTCCACGGCGCCGTTGAAGATGCGGTCGCCGTTGGCGTCCGGCTCGCCCATGCCGATGTGGTCCCAGTGGCCGGTGTAGAGGATGGTCTCGTCCGGGTAGGTCGTGCCTTCCAGCTTGGCCACGACGTTGTGGGTCGTGATGCGATCGGTCTTGACGTCGAACTTGGCGTCGATAGTGGCGCCGGCCAGCTCGACCGGCTGGAAGTCGCGGCTGCGGGCCTTGATCTTCTCCTGCTCGAAATCGAGCCCGGCATGGCGGAACAGGTCGACGGCCACGTCGCGCTGGATCCAGGCCTCCATCGGCACGCGCTCGGCCGAGGGGTTCTGACGCACGATGTCGAACTGCGGCACGGCCCAGGAGTTGGCCACCGTGGTCCAGCCATAGGAGGCGGGCTTGGTTTCGTGGACGATCAGCACGCCCGCCGCGCCTTGGCGGGCGGCTTCCTCGTACTTGTAGGTCCAGCGCCCGTAGTAGGTCATGGCCTGGCCGCCGAAGGTGTTCAGCGACGGGTCCTCGAAATCGGCGTCGTTGACCAGGACGACGATGACCTTGCCGCGCACGTCGGTCTTGAAGTCGTTCCACTGGCGCTCGGGCGCGTTGATGCCGTAGCCGACGAAGACCAGCGGCTTGCCGCGCAGGTCGACGCCGTTGCCGGGCAGCCGCGTAGTGATCGTGGCCTGCTGGCCCTGGGTCAGGCTTTGCGACCAGCCGCCGACCTTGATCTGGCCGCTGACGTTGGAGACGGTGAAACGGTTCAGCGCCACCGACTGGGTCCAGCCGCCGTTCTCGCCGCCCGGTGCGAAGCCCGCCGCCGCATACTGACGGCTCAGGTAATCGATGACCTTGGTTTCAGCCGGGGTGGCGATTCCGCGGCCCTCGAAGCTGTCGTCGGCCAGGACCTTGATGTCGTTCGAGATGCGCGCCGCCTCGAACCGGGGAGCGAACGGCGCATTCGCGTTCTCACCGGGGGTGGCGCAGGCCGCAAGCGAAGCGGCGAAAATCAGGACGGCGGCGGACGACATCAAACGCATGGCGGCAAAACCCCTCGACGATACAGAGGCCGGGACCGTAGAGGCCGAAATCGCCAGTGTCGATGCGGGCGCCCCCGCGTCCAGGCACGAAAAAACCCGCCGGATCGCTCCGGCGGGTCATCTCGTCTCGATGGGGCATTACCCTTAGTGGGCGACGCCCTTCCAGATGCGGCGGTAGCTGGCGTAGGTGATCCCTGCGAACAGCAGCAGGAAGATGATCACGCCAAAGCCCATCTGCTTGCGCTCGGTCGCCTTGGGCTCGGACGTCCAGGCGATGAAGGCGGCGACGTCCTTGGCCATCTGGTCGACGGTGGCCTTGGTGCCGTCGTCATAGGTGACCTGGCCGTTCTGGAGCGGCGCGGGCATGGCGATGAAGCCGCCCGGGGGAACGTGTCCCTTGCCTTTCCAGAACGGGGTCAGGTCGCCCGCCATATAGGGGTTGTAGTGCTGGTTCGACGCCATCTCCAGGCCGGCCGGCGGGGTCCCATAGCCCGACAGCAGCGAGTAGATGTAGTTGGCGCCGTCGTGACGGGCCTTGGCCATGACCGACAGGTCGGGCGGAGCCGCCCCGCCGTTGGCCGCCGCAGCCGCCGTGGCGTTCGGATAGGGCGCCGGGAATTTGTCAGCGGTGGTGGCGTTGCGCATCAGCGCCTCGCCCGTTTCGCTGTCGATGTCCGCGACCTGCAGTTCCTTGGCCAGGGCCTTCACGACCGGGTTGTCGTTCGGGTTCGGATATTCCGGGTTCCAGAACGGTCCGTGCTTGTCACCCAGATTGCGGAAATGCATCAGGTTCATGCTGTGGCAGGACGAGCAGACCTCGCGATAGACCTTGTAGCCGCGCTGCAGCTGGCCCTGATCGTAGGTGCCGAACGGCCCTTCGAAGCTGAAGCCGCCGTCGCGCGGATGCTTGGCCCCGCCCGAGGCCATCGCCGGAGCGGCGATGGCGACCAGACCGACAGCGGCCGTCAGGGAAACCAGGATCTTGCGGAAGGACACGGTTTTCTTCTCGTTGGAAATCATCGCGCTCAGCCCTTCTGCTCGGCGTTCGCGGCCAGAACCGGCTCCGAGATCGTCGCCGGAACCGGCAACGGCTTCTCGCGCAGGCCGAGGACCGGCATCAGCACCAGGAAGAAGATGAAGTAGTAGGCCGTCAGCAGACGCGTCAGCCACAGGTACGAGTTCAGCTGGCCGTCAAACAGAGTGAAGCTGGGCATGCCCGGGATCACTTGCGCGTCCGGCAGCTGACCACCGCACCAGCCGAGGCCGAAGCACACGAACAGGAAGATGATGAAGCAGGTGCGCATCGTCGGACGGTAGCGCATCGAGCGCACCTTGGACGTGTCCAGCCAGGGCAGGACGAACAGCACGCCGATGGCGCCGAACATGGCCACCACGCCGCCGAACTTGTCGGGGATGGCGCGCAGGATCGCGTAGAACGGCAGCATGTACCATTCGGGAACGATGTGGGCCGGGGTCTGCAGCGGGTTAGCCGGGATATAGTTGTCGGCGTGGCCCAGGGCGTCCGGCTGATAGAAGACGAAGACCGCGAACATGATCAGGAACAGGATGATCGCGAAGCCGTCCTTGACCGTGAAGTACGGGTGGAAGGGCAGCATGTCCTTCTTCTCGCGGTCCTTCGGGATCAGGATGCCGACCGGGTTGTTCTGACCGGCGGCGTGCAGGGCCCAGAGGTGCAGCACCACGCAGCCGGCGATGACGAACGGCAGCAGGTAGTGCAGCGAGAAGAAGCGGTTCAGCGTGGCGTTGTCGATCGCCGGACCGCCGCGCAGCCAGATCAGGATCGGCTCGCCGATGACCGGAATGGCGCCGATCAGGTTGGTGATGACCTCAGCGCCCCAGAAGGACATCTGGCCCCAGGGCAGGACGTAGCCCAGGAAGGCGGTGGCGATCATCAGGAAGAAGATCACGCAGCCGATGATCCAGATCATCTCGCGCGGCGCCTTGTAGGAGCCGTAGTAGAGGCCCCGCAGCATGTGCAGATAGACGGCGATGAAGAACATCGACGCGCCGTTGGCGTGCACATAGCGGATCAGCCAACCGCCGTTGACGTCGCGCATGATGCGCTCGACCGACTCGAAGGCCAGGGCCGTGTTCGGCGTGTAGTGCATGGCCAGCACGATGCCGGTGATGATCTGAGTCATCAGGCACAGGGCCAGAATGCCGCCGAAGGTCCACCAGTAGTTCAGGTTCCGGGGGGTCGGCAGGTTTGCGTAGTCCATGCCGAAGCGGATGATCGGCAGGCGGGTGTCCATCCACCGCTCAATCGCGGTCTTGGGGACGTATGTGGATTCGTGATCGCTCATGGGTCCTCGGTCCGTCCTCAGCCGATTTTGACGCGGGTGTCGGACATATAGTCGTAGGCCGGCACCACCAGGTTCTTCGGCGCCGGTCCCTTACGGATACGGCCCGAGGCGTCGTAGTGCGAGCCGTGGCAGGGGCAGAACCAGCCGCCGTAATCGCCCGAACCGAACGTCGGAACGCAGCCCAGGTGGGTGCACGAGCCGATGACGACGAGATATTGCTCGTGGCCCGGCTTGGTCCGCTCGGCGTCCGTCTGCGGATCCTTCAGATCCGGAGAATGATCGTCGGCGATGACGCGCTTCAGCTCGGCCGGCGTGCGGTAGCGCACGAAGACCGGCTTGCCCTGCCACTTGATGACGACCTGCTGGCCTTCCTGAACCTTGGTCAGATCGAATTCGATCGACGCCAGGGCCAGGGTATCGGCGGCGGGGTTCATCTGGTTGATCAGCGGCCAGGCCACCATCACGCCCGCACCGACCGCGGCGGCGCCGGCGGCGATGTGGATGAAGTCGCGGCGGGTGGCGTCACCGCCCCCGTGTTGGCCATCAGGCCCTTCAGCAGTCACGACCGATTCGGCCACGCGTCTCACCTCTGCAGTCCCGATCGCCCGTCCCGGGAGTGGGATGGCCGTCGGCATGATCGTCCTGCGGAACGGTCGTTATGCCCTGCGGTCCTCGACTTGCGGTCCATCCGCGCAAGGTGCTGACGCAACTTGCGAAACAATCGCAACAAAGACCGCGACAAGACCCCGCCCCGCGCGTATGAGGGCCTTAGAATGCGTCTCGCCCTTTTTCAACCTGACATCCCGCAGAATGTGGGCGCCTGTATCCGTCAGAGCGCTTGTTTCGGCGTGGAATTGCACGTGATCGAGCCCGTCGGCTTCCGTTTCGACGACCGCGCCATGAAGCGCGCGGCGCTGGACTATGGTCCGCTCAGCCATATGACCCGCCACGATGACTGGGACGCCTTCCTGCGTGATCGCGGCCCCGGTCGGCTGGTCCTGTTCACGACCAGGGGGGCCACGCCCCTGACCGACTTCGAATTCCGGCCCGACGACATCCTTCTTTTCGGCAAGGAAAGCGCCGGCGCCCCCGACTATGTCCACGAAGCCGCCGACGCTCGAGTCTTCATCCCCATCCGTGCGGAAACCCGCTCGCTGAACCTGTCGGTCAGCGCGGGGATCGCCCTATGGGAAGGGCTGCGTCAGACGGGCGGGTTGCCCGTTCGGGCGTAACGCCCCCCACTCCGCTCATCCCGGCGGACGCCGGGGTCCAGTACTTTGGCCACAAACGCAGCGCGCGAAGCTCTCACTGGGCCCCGGCGTCCGCCGGGGTGAACGGAAGAAGGCGGAACTGTAGTCTTTTACTCCGGAGCGCCGTCGTTCGGCAGTTGCGCCAGGTTGGGCCGCTCGCCGCGTTGAGCTGTCGCCGCCCGTTCGACCCCGTGCATCGTGCGCAGCAGGTTTTCGCCCGCGATCTTGCGGATGTCGGCCTCCGACCAGCCGCGACGCATCAGTTCGGCCAGGATACGCGGATAGGCGTCCACCCCCTCGACCCCGACCGGCAGGCTGTCGACGCCGTCGAAATCGCCGCCCAGGCCGACATGATCGATCCCCGCCACATCGCGGACGTGCTGGATGTGGGCCACGACGTCGTCGATCGAGGCCTGGGGCGCCGGGTTGGCGGCGGTCCAGGCGTCCATGCCCGCCTTCACCGCATCGGGATCCCCGGGGTTCAGGGCGGTGAGCCGCGACATCTCGGCCGAACGCGCGGCGCCGGAAGCGCGCACCGCCTCGCTGATGAAGCCCGGCACGAAGGTCACCATGACGATGCCGCCGT
The DNA here is from genome assembly GCF_052114745.1 of Brevundimonas sp. 2YAF1. Lineage (NCBI taxonomy): Bacteria > Pseudomonadati > Pseudomonadota > Alphaproteobacteria > Caulobacterales > Caulobacteraceae > Brevundimonas > Brevundimonas sp. 2YAF1. The sequence goes on from NZ_JBFRFI010000004.1 coordinate 189,006, forward strand.
TGGCCGGCATCATACGCAGGACCGCGTCAGGCACGTTGCGCGGATGGGCCGTCACGGCCCGCGCCGACGAGTGCGAGAAGATCACCGGGGCCGTCGACACGCGAATGGCGTCCAGCATCGTCTCCTCGGACACGTGGCTCAGGTCCACCATCATGCCCAGACGGTTCATCTCCTTGACCACCTGCTCGCCGAAGGGCGACAGCCCGCCCCACTTCGGCGCGTCCGTGGCGCTGTCGGCCCAGGTCGTGGTCTTGGAATGGGTCAGCGTCATGTAGCGCGCCCCCGAATCGTAGAACTCGCGCAGCAGGCCCAGCGAATCGTCGATCGAATAGCCGCCCTCCATGCCGATCAGGCTGGCGATCTTTCCGGCCTTGTGGATGCGGGCGATGTCGTCGGCGGTGGTCGCGATCTCGAACACCGAGGGATAGGCGGCGGCGATGCGCTTGACCGTGTCGATCTGTTCGAACGTGGCCTTGGCCGCCTCGACCGGTTCCAGGCTGGCGGGGACATAGACGGACCAGAACTGAGCCCCCACGCCGCCGGCGCGCAGACGCGGAATGTCGGTGTGCAGACGGGTCGTCGCCTCCAGATTGGTCGTCAGATCAACGCGATAGGGGTCGTTCCCAAACCCCTGACGCAGGGCCCAGGGCAGGTCGTTGTGGCCGTCGATCAGCGGCGTGCGGCGCAGGATCTGAAGCACCCGCTCCTGCCCTGCGGCATCATTGCTGCCTTGCGACTGGGCCAGGGCGGGTCCGGCCAGGACGGCGAGCGAAACGGCGGCGAGCAAGGCGGTGCGGATCATGGGGTCCCCTCAAAACTGTTGCGGCCACGCTGGCACAGGCGACGCGGCATGGGAACCGGGTCTGATCTGGATCAAGGCCGTCTTTCGTCCCGGCGGGCATGAAGCGCTCACCCCGGACTGTTCACAAAGGCCGCCCGTCATGGTTGAAGCCCTGATGATCCAAGAGACCCCCACCCTGATGGTCGAACATCGCGAGCGCGCCCGCGTCTGGTTCGAGACCCTGCGCGATCAGATTCACGCCGGTTTCGAGGCCCTGGAAGACGCCGCCCCCGCCGATCTCTTCCCCGGCGAACCGGGCCGCTTCGTGCGCACGCCGTGGGACCGCAAGGAAGGCGGCGGCGGCGTCATGGGCATGATGCACGGCCGCCTGTTCGAAAAGGTCGGCGTCCACTGCTCGACCGTCCACGGGACCTTCCCCGCCGACTATGCGAAGAACGTGCCCGGCGCCGAGGAAGACCCGCGCTTCTTCGCCACCGGCATCAGCCTGATCTGCCACCCGGTCAGCCCGCGCGTCCCGGCCGTGCACATGAACACGCGCCTGATCTCGACCACCAAGACCTGGTTCGGCGGCGGCGGCGACCTGACCCCCGTGCTGGACGCGGATCGGCGTCAGGACCACCCGGACACAGAGGCCTTCCACGCCGCCATGCAGGGGGTCTGCGACTCCTACGACCCGGCCTGGCACGCCAAGTACAAGCAGTGGTGCGACGAGTACTTCTTCCTGCCGCACCGCAACGAGCCGCGCGGCACGGGCGGCATCTTCTACGACCACCACGACAGCGGCGACTGGGACCGCGACTTCGCCTTCACCCAGGACGTCGGCAAGGCCTTCCTCGACATCTATTCGAAGATCGTCGCGGGCCGCATGACCGAGGCCTGGACGCCCGAGGAGCGCGAGGAACAACTGATCCGCCGCGGCCGCTACGTCGAGTTCAACCTGCTCTACGACCGCGGCACCATGTTCGGGCTGAAGACCGGCGGCAACGTCGAGTCGATCCTCAGCTCCATGCCGCCCGTGGTGAAGTGGCCCTGATCAGGCGACCTTTGCGCGCTCGCTGAGCGCCATCACGCGGGCGATCCCGTCGAACAGGGCGGCCAGGGTCAGCGGCTTGGTCAGATGGCCGTCCGCGCCCGCCGCCCGCCCCGCCTCGACATGTTCGGCCATGGCGTTGGCGGTCAGCATCAGGATCGGCGTCGGCGTACGGGCGTTCTGCGCCTCGAAGGCGCGGATAGCGGCAGTGGCGGTCAGACCGTCCATCACCGGCATCTGCATGTCCATCAGCACCAGGTCGAAATCGCCGCGGGTGAAAACATCCAGCGCCGCACGGCCGTCCTCGACCGCCACCAGATCCATCGCCGTCGCCGACAGCATGACCTCGATCACCTTGCGGTTGGCGGGATGATCGTCGGCCAGAAGCACGCGCAGCGGGCGGGCCCTGACATCGGCTGCGGGCGCGGCTTCTTTTGCAGCGCCCTCCGCGCCGACGGCCGGCGGCAGGGGGATTTCGAACCAGAAGGCGGCGCCCTGCCCCGGCGTGCTCTCGCATTCCAGCGCGCCGCCCATCAGAGTCGCCAGTTCGCGCGAAATCGCCAGCCCCAGCCCCGTGCCGCCGAACCGGCGGGTGATCGAGCCGTCCGCCTGCTGGAAGCGGCCAAAGATGCGGGCCTTCTGCTCGGCGTCGAAGCCCACGCCGCTATCCCGGATCGTGAAGCGGACACGGCCTTCTTCGCCGGGCTCGACCTTCAGGGCCACTTCGCCCTCGGTCGTGAACTTCAGGGCGTTGCTGACCAGATTGGTCAGAATCTGGCGGACGCGCACGGCGTCGCCCACGACCTCGGCGTGAAGTGAAGGGTGGACATCGGCGACCAGAGCCACCCCCTTCTCCCCGGCCGGCACGCGCCATAGAGCGATCACATCATGGACCGTGCGCCCCAGATGGAACGGGGCCTGCTCGATCGTCACCTGGCCGGACTCGATCCGGGCGGTGTCCAGAATGTCCGACAGCAATCGCTCAAGCGTCACGCCGGACGAGCGGATGACGTCGGCCATCTCGCGTTCTTCGGGCGCCAGATCGCGCTGGCCCAGGGCGTCGGCCATCGCCACCACCCCGTTCAGCGGGGTGCGAATCTCGTGGCTCATGTTGGCCAGGAACTCGCCCTTGGCGCGGTTGGCGTCCTCGGCGCGGCGACGGGCGCTGCGAAGCTGTTTCGCCTGCCGCCATTGCCAGGTCAGAGTGGCCAGCGCCGACAGCATGAAGAGGACGCCGATGCCGACGATCCAGTTCTGCCAGTGGATCACCGTCTGCTGCAGTTCGGTGTTGGCGCGGGCGGTCTCTAGCTGACGTCGGCGCTCAGCGAGTTGTTCCTGCATGTCGCCCGTGACCTGGCGGATGCCCGAACTGAAGCGCTGCGCGGCCTGGACCTCGCGGTCGCGCTCATAGGTACGCAGCATCTCGTAGGCCTCGGACGCTCGCCCGCTGGCGAACAGCAGTTCGGCCTGAACCAGGGCGACCTGGGAATCGACCCCGCTCTCGATATCCAACCGCCGCAGCGTTTCGAGATCCCGACGGGCGGCATCCAGTTGGCCTGTGCGCGCCCGGGCGACCGCCCGCAGCGGCAGCACGTCCCGCGCCAGAAAGGCGGCGACGCCCAGTCGTTCGCCATAGGGCTCAAGGCAGGCCAGAACCTCGCGCGGTTCCTGACGAGCGTCGGCCACGGCGGCGCAAAGGCTGGCGTCATAGACCGACAGGCTTTCCAGCCCGGCCCGCTGCGCCAGGCGATGGTGAGCGGCGTAATAGCGTTGCGCGCTCTTCAGATCACCCACCTGCACCGCCATCTTGGTCAGGTTGTAGAGGCTGTCGAAATCCGGCCTTGGATAGTCGGGATTGGAATAGTCGATCTCGAAGCGCCGGAAGGCCATGGCCGCGCCGACCACGTCGTTCAGCTTCATCAGCCCCATGCCGGTCACTTCCCACAGGCCCGCGTGCGCCGTTTGGGAGAAGGGGTCGTTGTCGGGGATATCGGCTTCCGCCAGGGTCAGCAGCCTGAGCCCCTCCCCGACGCGGTCTTGATCCACCAAGGTCAGGGCGGCGAGGCGAGCCGCGTGGGCCTTCACGAACCAGTCATCGGTCGTCTCGGCGATACGATGCAGTTCGACGTCGACCGTCAGATCACCCTGATCATAGCGCGCCGTCAGCGTGTTCAGGTGGGCGATCTGGACATAGCGGTCATCGCGCTGCGCCTTCGCCTTCTGCTCGAGCCGTCGGTTCCAGACCGCCGCGCGCTCGAATTCGCCCTGATTCAGGAGGGTCCAAGTCACATGATAGAGACGGTTCAGCCCCTCGCGGTCATGGCGTTTGAGCGCATCCTGGCCGAACGCTTCCAACTCGGCGAAATTCGTCCTGGCCGCGCGCTGTTCCAGCGCCTGCGCCAGATCCACGACCGAGCGCACCTGCGGCGCGGCGTCGACCGTCGCCGTTCCGCTGAACAACAATGCGACGGCCGCGGTGCACGCGACTTTGAGTGAAGACATGACGTTTCCAGACTGACCGCCCCAGCCTTGCACGTCATAGGTTGAACAAGGTTTAGCGCCGTCCGATGAAATCGGACGTTGGCCTTGATCAGATGCCGCTGCCCTCGCCCTCCAGCGGCGGCGGCGTCAGCAGCAGATAGGCGCGGATCCAGGCCGTCAGCACCGCCCGGTCGTTCGGCCCTTCGAGGCTCAAGAGCGCTTCATCCGCCAGATCGTGCGGGATGCGATGCCCCCGGCGACCCTCGACCAGGGCGGCGGCGTAGGCGGGCTGGAACTCCGGGTGGCACTGGAAGCTGACGGCGTCCTCGCCCCAGGCCAGACCCGCATAGGGCGTGAAGGGGCTGGAGGCGATCACGCGGGCGTCGCTCGGCGTCTCGACCACCTGATCCTGATGCGACACCGGGATGGCGATGGACGCCACGCGGGGGTGCATCCAGGGCTCGCGGCTGACCACGTCATAGCGGTGCAGGCCGACGCCCCAGCCCTTGTGCGACTTCTCGACCTTGCCGCCGAAGGCGTGGGCCAGGACCTGATGGCCGAAGCAGATGCCCAGCAGCCGCGTCCGCCCCCGCGCCGCCCTCAGCCAGTCCACCAGGGGCGAGATCCACGGCAGGTCGTCATAAACCCCCGCCGCCGAACCCGTGACGATGGCGCCGGTGAAGGCCGAAGGATCGTCCGGCAGATGCCCCGCCTGCACGTCGAACCGCTCCGTCGGCACGTTCTCGCCCAGCAGGGCCCGAAAGCGCGCGGGATAGTCGTCGAAGGTGTCGCGCAGATGCTCGGGCGGATGGCCGGTCTCGAGAATGGCGATACGGGTCATGTTCGGCGTTTTCCAGCGAGGAGAAGAAAGCGTCTCCCTCTGGATTGAGGTAGAAGTCGGGCGATTGCAACGAGGCCGCCCCTCATGTCCGCCGACGCAAACGACGATTCTCCGGTCGTCCTGATCAATATCTTCAAATGCGACGCCCGCCGTCAGGAAGACCTGATGGCGCACCTGACGGCCTTGGCGCAGGTGCAGCGCGCCCTGCCGGGCTTCGTCACCGCCACCCTGCATCGGGGGCTGAACGGCCGCGTGATTGCCAACCACGCCGTCTGGGCCAGCCCCGGCCACTGGAAGGCGATGACCCGTCATCCCGACGTGATGGCCGCCATGGGGCCGATCCTGGCCATCGCCACCTTCGAGCCCCACCTCTATGAGCCGGGCGAGGTCGTCGGGGCCTAGCCGGCGGTCCAGACCTCGGCCCGCGCGCCCGCATCGCCCAGAGCCTGAGCCGCCCAGCCGCAGATTTCCGCAGCCGCCGCCTCGGCCCCCGAGGGCGGGTTGACCACCGTCATGGTGCAGCCGTTCATCTTCATCGGGTTGTTCAGCGGCCGCAGACGCGCCTCGGCGACCAGCACCCGGCCGACCTTGGCCTCTTCCAGGCGACGAATGAAGCCGTCGAAGGTCTCCATATCCTTCAGCGGGGTCCAGATAGCCACGGTCGCCGTGCGGTCATGGCGCAGGATGGCGGCAGCGGTCTCGGCCGAGCGCAGATAGTCGTCGGGTCGTTCAAACGGGGGGTCGATCAGGACCAGCGGCCCCTTGGCGCTCCGCGCCGCCTTCAGCGCCTCCGCATAGCCGTCGCCTTCATGCCCCTCGGCGGCGGGCCAGTCGGCCAGGGCCTCGGCCAGCATTTCCTGAACCGGCGGATGGAACTCGAAGCCGACATAACGGTCGCCGTCGCGCAGCGCGCGGGCCATCAGCAGCGGCGACCCCGGATAGAAGCGCGCCCCGCCGTCGGGGTTCAAGGCGGCGACTTCGGCCGCCAGCGCCTCGATCAACGGCGGCCGGTCCTCGGCGGTCATCAGCCGCGCCACGCCCGCCTCGGCCTCCCTGGACCGCGCGCCGTCGCCGGACAGGTCATAGAGGCCCGCGCCCGCGTGGGTGTCGATGACCGTGACGGGTCCCCTCTGCTGGCGTTCCTTCAGCAGCCACAGGACCAGGGCGTGTTTGACCAGGTCGGCGAAGTTTCCGGCGTGAAAGCTGTGGCGATAATTCATGCCTGCTCGTCCTCCGCCAAAGGCGCGAGGTCAAGAGGAACGCTCTGGCATCCAGCCCGTTGGCTGGCAGCGGTGAGGAATCCACCATGCCCGACGGCTCCGCCAACGGCCCCAGCGCCACGGATATTCCTGAGGGTCTGAGCTGGTGCGCCGACGACAGTCCTGGGATCGAGCGCCGCCGCGCCGGTCAGGGTTTCACCTATCGCGACCCGCACGGGGTGACGATCCAGGATCCGAAGGTGCTGGATCGCATCCGCGCCCTCGCCATTCCACCGGCCTGGGAAGACGTCTGGATCTGTCCGCGCGCCAACGGCCACGTCCAGGCGACGGGACGCGACGCCCGGGGGCGCAAACAATACCGTTATCACGCCGAATGGACGGCCCACGCCGCCAGCGACAAGTTCGATCGCCTGCCGACCTTCGCCCTCGCCCTGCCCGGGTTGCGGCGTCAGATCGAAGCGGACCTATCCCTTGAGGGGCCCTGCAAGGCCAAGGTGCTGGCGACCGCCGTGCGCCTGCTGGAGATAACCCTGATCCGGGTCGGCAACGCACGGTATGCGCGCGCCAACCGCCACTACGGCCTGACCACCCTGCACAAGCGTCATCTGGAAGTGGACGGCGCGGCCCTGATCTTCGCCTTCAGGGGCAAGAGCGGCGTCGAGCACCACGTCAGCGTCCGCGACCGGCGGCTGTCCAGCGTGGTTCGAGCGCTGCGCGATCTTCCGGGCCAGCATCTGTTCAAATACCGCGACGATCAGGGCCGCCTCTACCCCGTCACCTCGGACGACGTGAACGCCTATATCCGCGCAGCCATGGGCGCGGAATTCTCGGCCAAGGATTTTCGCACCTGGGCCGGCACGGCGTCGGCCGCGCGGACCCTGCGCGAGATTCAGCCCCCGTCCTCGCCCGGGGACGCGAAGAAGAAGATCACCATCTGCGTGAAGACGGTCTCGGGTCTGCTGGGCAATACGCCGACCGTGTGCCGCAGCGCCTATGTGCACCCCCTGGTGTTTGAGCGGTTTCGGAGAGGCGATCTGGCCGATGTCCTGCCCGATCCCGACGCCGCAGACTTTGACGCCGCCTTGATCAGCCTGCTGCAGACGGCGAGCGAAAAATAGCGGTTGTTTCGATTGAAGAACCGTCGTTATTCGCCTAACGCCGAAACCCAGACCATAAGAAGAACGAGGAGGACGCCGATGGACTATCGCCTTTCCAACCGCTTCCTACGGCTGGCCGTCGTCTTCGCCCTGATCGGCATGTGTCTGGGCTATTATATGGGCGTGACGGAACAGTTCGTCGCCGCGCCGGTTCACGCTCACATCAACCTGCTCGGCTGGGTGTCGATGGCCCTCTACGGCCTGTTCTACCGGGTTCAGCCGGGGGCGGCGCTGGGGCGGCTGCCGACGGTCCATTTCTGGGTGGCCGTGATCGGCTTGCTGGTCTTCATGCCCGCCCTGGCCGCCAAGCTGCTGGGATCAGCCGGGATGCAGGCCGCCGCCAATATCGGCCTGATGGTCGGCACCACCCTGACGTTGGCGTCGATGTTCCTGTTCGCCGTGATCGTCTTCCGCGCCACCGGCGACCGAACGGCTGCGGCCTGATACGAAAAAGGCCCCCTGTCCTCGTCGAACAGGGGGCCGATATCATCGGGCGTCAGGCGGTTACGCCTTGTCCCAGTTCAGCACCACCTTGCCGGACTTGCCGGATTTCATGGCCTCGAAGCCTTCGCGGTAGTTCTCGAACGGCATCTGGTGGGTGATCAGCGGCGTCAGGTCCAGACCGGCCTTCAGCAGGCCCAGCATCTTGCGCCAGGTGGTGAACATCTCGCGGCCATAGACCCCCTTGATGGTCAGGGCCTTCAGGATGATCGTGCCCCAGTCCGTCTCGGTCGGTCTGGCCGGAATGCCCAACAGGGCCAGCCCGCCGCCCATGATCAGGGTGTCGACGCACTGCTTGAAGGCGATGGGCGAACCCGACATCTCCAGCGCCACGTCGAAGCCGACCTTGAGGCCCAGTTCCTTCATGACGTCGTGCAGGTCTTCGCGGGTGGTGTTCACCGTCCGCACGCCCGGCGCGACCTTCTGCGCCAGTTCCAGTCGGTAGTCGTTGATGTCGGTCAGGACCACGGTGCGGGCCCCCGCGTGGCGCGCCACGGCGGCGGCCATGATGCCGATGGGACCGGCGCCGGTGACCAGGACGTCCTCGCCCAGCAGGTCGAACTGCTGCGCCGTGTGCACGGCGTTGCCGAACGGATCGAGGATCGAGCCGATCTCATAGGGCACGTCGTCGGGCAGCTCGATGACGTTGAAGGCCGGGGCCACGACGTATTCGGCAAAGGCGCCCTGACGGTTCACGCCAATGCCGCGCGTGGCGGGGTCGAGATGGAAGTGACCGGCGCGGGCCGCTTCAGAGTTCAGGTCGATGACGTGGCCCTCGGCCGAGACGCGCTGACCGATCTTGAGGCGACGATCCACATCCTTGCCGATGGCGACAATCTCGCCGGCGAACTCGTGGCCGGTGATCATGGGGACCGGGACGTTCTTCTGGGACCACTCGTCCCAGTTCCAGATATGGATGTCGGTGCCGCAGACGGCGGTGCGGTGCACCTTGATCAGCACGTCCTCGTCGCCCGCGACGGGGATGGGCGCGTCGATCAGTTCCAGCCCCTCGGCCGGTTTCATCTTGGCCAGGGCCTTCATGGTTGCGGTCATGGATCGTGCTCCTGTTGGTCAGACGCAGCCGCTAGGCCGCCTTGACGAGGACCGCAAGCGGCCCAGGCGAAAACTTCGCCCTGCGGAGCGGCCAACCCGCCCCATAACGCCGTAACGATCAGACCTGTGCGCGCGACCGTGAATCGGCTAGCGACGGTGATCCGGATGCTGGCCCGCACGCCCGCCGAACCCCTAGTGGACGCTTCGCCAAGTCATGCCGCGCTTTTTCAAATCCCCTGCCGTCCAGTATCTGGGCCTGTTCGCCCTGCTGGCCGTGACCCTGTTCAGCGTCCTGGCCACGCCATGGGCCGAGCGGCTGTTCGTCCAGCCCTTCACCCAGTTGTTGGTCAATGCCTGCGCCCTGGTGCTGCAGCCGTTCGACAGCCGGGTGCTGGCGCAGGGCGACATCCTGCGCTTTTCCGACGGGCATGGCGCGGTGCAGGTGCTGGCCGGCTGTAATGCGGTCGAAGTCTGCGCCCTGTTGATCGCCGCCATCCTGGCCTTTCCAGGCCGCCTGCGCGACGGACTGATCGGGGCCGCCGCCGGGGTGGCTGCGCTTCAGTTGGTCAACCTGCTGCGGATTCTCAGTCTGCTTTATCTGTCGCGCGGGTCGGAATCCCTGTTCGAGTTCTTCCACCACTATGTCTGGGACGCGATGATTGGGTTGGAGGGCCTGCTGGTCTTCTTCTTCTGGACCCGTTGGCAGAGCCGTCAGCCCGGCAAGGCTCCCAAGACCGCCAAGGAAGCCGCCTGATGGCCGCCTGGTTCGAAACCCTGGGCGCCCCCACGCCGGAAGAGGCCGCGCGGCGTCGCTTCGGCTTGTGGTCGCTGGGGATGTTCATCCTGCTGCTGCCGCCGTGGTGGCTGTGGGGCGCCGATCTGGCGGCGGCGGGACTGCGACCGGTGGCGGGTCTGGTGTTCCGCCTGCTGGGACTGACCGGCGAGATCAGCCTGGCCGCCGATGGCGGCTGGACCGTCGGCACCCGCCTGACCAGCGGCGGCGTTCCCGTAAACTATGACGTGGCGCAGACGGCGATCCGGCGGTTGCTGCTCGGCTTCCCGCTGGCGGTCGCCTTCCTGACCGCGCCGCCGCGCACGCCGCACCCGCTCAAGGCGGCAGTCGTCACGACCCTGGTTCTGACGCTGCTGTTCACCCTATCGCTGACGGCTCTGATCTGGGGCGATCTGGCGGCGCAGTTGAACCCCGCCCTGGCCCCGCCGAGCGCCGGGGGGGCGCCGCCGTTGGATCAGCCGCCCTTGCCCGCCATCGTGGCCCAGATCGCCATCATCGGCCGCTACATCGGCATGTCGGTGGCGCCGCTGATCGCCACGGTGCTGCTGTGGGCCGCGCTCAATCCGGCGGGCCGATCCGTCGTCATGGCCGACGACAGCCTAAAGTCGTGAGGCTGCCCGAAAGCAGACCGGGGGTCAGATGACCCCCAACTCCTTGCCCGCCTGCGTGAAGGCCGCCACGGCGGCGTCGATCTGTTCAAAGGTGTGCGCCGCCGACATCTGGGTGCGGATGCGGGCCTGACCGCGCGGCACCACGGGGAAGCTGAAGCCGATGACATAGACGCCCAGCTCCAGCATCCGCGCCGCCATATCCTGCGCCAGCTTGGCGTCGCCCAGCATGACGGGGATGATCGGGTGCTCGCCCGGCTGCAGGGTGAAGCCCGCCTCGGTCATGGCCGAGCGGAAGCGCGCGGCGTTGGCGAACAGCTGCGTACGCAGGGCGTCGCCCTCCTCGCCCGCGGCGATGCGGATGGCCTCCAGCGACGAGCCGCAGACGGCGGGGGCCAGGGCGTTGGAGAAGAGGTAGGGGCGCGCCCGCTGCTTCAGCAGGGCCACGACGTTAGCCTTGGCGCAGATGAAGCCGCCCATGGCGCCGCCCAGAGCCTTGCCGAAGGTGCCGGTGACGAAGTCGACCTCGACGCCGTGATGGGCGTAGGAGCCGCGCCCCTTGTCGCCGAGGAAGCCCGTGGCGTGGCAGTCGTCGACCATGATCAGGGCGCCGTACTGGTCGGCCAGGGCCCGGATGTCCTTCAGCTTGGCGATGTAGCCGTCCATCGAGAAGGCGCCGTCGGTGGCGATGATGATCTCGCGCGCGCCGTCGGCCCGGGCCTGCTTCAGCTGGGCCTCCAGGTCGGCCATGTCGGAGGTATTGAAGCGATAGCGCTTGGCCTTGCACAAGCGCACGCCGTCGATGATCGAGGCGTGGTTCAGGCTGTCGGAGACGATGGCGTCCTCGGCCCCGAACAGGGGTTCAAAGATGCCGCCGTTGGCGTCGAAGGCGGCGGCGAACAGGATCGTGTCCTCAAAGCCGAGATAGTCGGCGATGGCGCGTTCCAGCTCTTTATGGATCTCCAGCGTGCCGCAGATGAAGCGGACCGAGGCCGTTCCGGCGCCCCACTTCTCCATCGCCTTGATCCCGGCCTGCGTCACGCGCTCGTCGCCGGCGAGGCCGAGGTAGTTGTTGGCGCAGAAGTTCAGGACGTCGCGGCCGTTGACCGAGATCACCGGCCCCTGACGCGAGGCGATGACGCGCTCGGGCTTGGTCAGGCCCTGGGCGTCGATGTCGGCCAGTTCGGCGGAGACGCGGTCATAGAAGACCGAATTCATATTCTGGGTCATGTGCGCTCCGCTACGCCGAATCCGCGCTGTTTTGAAGCCCCAGGTTCGCCCCAGCACCCGGACGCTTGCGCAATGATATACTATAACATATCACGTCATCTTCGCTGTAACGGGGATGCGTACCATGCGACTTCAGACTCTCCTGCTCACCGCCGCAGGCGCCGCCGCGCTGTCGAACGCCGCCTGGGCCGCCGATCCGGGCGCCCCCGCCGATCCGCAGGAAGCCGTCACCGTGGTGCCTGAAGTCGTGGTCCACGCCCTGCCGCTGGGCCGCGCCGGCGACGACGTCGGCTCGCACGTCGCCCTGCTGAGCGGCGACGAACTGGTCCACCGTCGCCAGTCGACCCTGGGCGACACGCTGAGCGGCATCCCCGGCGTCAACTCCGACACCTTCGGCGGCGGCGCCAGCCGCCCGGTGGTGCGCGGTCAGGCCGCCCCGCGCGTCAAGGTGCTGAGCGAAGGCGCCGGCCTGATGGACGCCTCGGAAGTCTCGCCCGACCACGCCATCTCCGGCGAACCCCTGCTGCTGGAAGGCATCGAAATCCTGCGCGGCCCCTCGGCGCTTCTCTATGGCGGCGGCGCCATCGGCGGCGCGGTCAATCTGCTGGACAAGAAGATCCCCACCCGCGTTCCGGCCGACGGCGGCGAGGGCGTCGCCGAATTCCGGCTGGGGTCGGTGGACAATGAAGAAGCCGGCGTGGTCGGCCTGACCGTCGGCGCCGGACATTTCGCCGTCCGCGTCGAGGCCGCCGCCCGCAAGACCGACGACTACAAGGTTCCCGACCAGGCCGAACCGCGCCTGGACGGCTCCTACAACGAGACCTCCACGGCGACGCTCGGCGCCTCGTACATCGGGTCGCGCGGCTATCTGGGCGCGGCCTACACCGAACAGACCAGCCGCTACGGCCTGGCCGGGCATGAGCACCAGTTCGAAGGCTGCCACCCGCACGGCGACGAACTGCACTGCGACGCCGACGATGGTCACGACCATGGCGGCGGCGACGCCGGCCACGACGTCCCCGAGGTCCGGCTGAAAAGCCGCCGCGTCGATGTGCGCGGCGAACTGAGCGATCCCCTGCCCGGCGTCGAGAACGTGCGTCTGCGCGCCGGCTACACCGACTATCGGCACGACGAACGCGATCAGGGCGTCGTCTCGACCACCTTCACCAATCAGGGCTACGACGGCCGAGTCGAGGTCCAGCACAAGCCGGTCGCCGGGCTCAAGGGCGTGGTCGGTCTGCAACTGAGCAAGAGCGACTTCGCCGCCGTCGGCGAGGAAAGCTTCCTGGCCCCCAGCACGACGAAGAACACCGGCCTGTTCGTGATGGAGGAATACGAACTGGGCGACTGGCATTTCGAGGGCGCCGCGCGTCAGGAATGGCAGAAGGCCTCGGCCCTGGCCCTGCCCGACGCGGACCACTCGCCCTTCTCGATCTCGGGTTCGGCGGTCTGGCACTTCACGCCCGGCTGGACCGGCGCCGTGTCGCTGTCGCGCTCTCAGCGCGCCCCCTCGGCGCAGGAGCTTTATGCCGACGGCGTCCACCTGGCGACCAACACCTTCGAGATCGGCTCATCGGACCTGAAGGTCGAGACGGCCAATGCGCTGGAGCTGACGCTTCGCAAGAGCGCCGGCGCCACCACCGGCTCGGTCAGCGCCTATCACTACATCTATGACGACTACATCTTCGCCCGCACGCTGGACCAGGTCGAGGACTTCCGCCTGATCCGCTACAGCCAGTCCGACGCGACCTTCACCGGTCTGGAGGGCGAGGTCCGTCAGCAACTGACGCCGTGGCTGTCGGCCACCGTCTTCGGCGACTATGTGCGCGGCCAGTTGAAGGGCGACGGCGGCAACCTGCCCCGCATCCCGGCGGCGCGTCTGGGCGTGCGGGCCGAAGCCTTCTCGGGCCCGTGGTCGGGCGACGTGGAATACAGCCGCACCTTCAAGCAGAACGACATCGCCGCCTTTGAGCACGAGACGCCCGGCTTCAACATGGTCAACGCCACCGTGGCCTATGACGTCGAACTGGGCGGAATGAAGTCGCAGGTCTTCTTGCGCGGGACCAATCTTCTGGACGAACTGGCGTTCAACCACGCCTCCTTCCTGGCCGAAGTCGCGCCCCAGCGGGGCCGTAACCTGGAGCTGGGCGTCCGCACCCGCTTCTAGAGACACGCCGATCGAAAATAGAGGGGCGGGGTCCGACGGACTCCGCCCCTTCGTGCGTTTGAACAGGCCTGTCAGCTCTGCTGTGACTTTTCCGCGTCATTACAGGCCTTTAATCTTGAAGGCCGCGAACGGCCATTGTTCGGCGCACATGAGTCTCTAAGCGAGCCGACAGACGCCAACGGGGGGCGGCGTCACGCCCCCGATTCTGTCAGGATTCCGCATGTCGCCCGTCGTGATGTTGCTCGCCCTCGCCTCCATGGACCCCGCCGTCGCCGCGCTGGTTGAGGCCGCCCCGAGCCAACAGGCGCAAACGCGTTCCAAATCGGCGAACGAGCGAGACGTCTACGACCTCGGCGAAATCACCGCCACCAGCGCCAAGCGCGGCGCGGCCATCGGCGATTTCGAGCCCGAGCTGGTTCTCGACGAAGAACAGATCAAGGCCTACGGCGCGAGCAGCATCGCCGAACTGCTGCAGGCGCTGGCGCCCCAGACGCGCAGTTCGCGCGGCGGCAGCGGCATGCCCGTGCTGCTGGTCAACGGCCGCCGCATCTCGGGCTTCCAGGAAATCCAGGGCCTCCCGCCCGAAGCCATCGAGCGCACCGAGGTTCTGCCCGAGGACGCCGCCCTCGCCTACGGCTACACCGCCGACCAGCGGGTGGTGAATTTCGTCCTCAAGGCCCAGTTCCGTTCGGTCACCAGCCAGGCCAGCACCCGGCGCCCCGATCAGGGCGGCCGCACGGTCAGCCAACTGGAGAACAACTTCCTGCGCATCGCCGGCAAGCAGCGCTGGACGATGGATCTGGAATACCGAAACGAAACGCCGCTGTTCGAGACCGAACGCGACATCATCCGCTCCACCGACGGCGCGCCCTATGACCTGCTGGGCAATGTCACCGCGCCCGGCGGCGGCGAGATCGATCCCGCCTTGTCGGCGCGTTTCGGCGCGCCCGTCAAGATCGCCGGGGTGACGCCCGCTGCGGCGGACGGCTCGGCCAGCCTGGCCGACTTCACCAACGGCGCCCGCACCGGCGATCTGAACGCCTACCGCACCCTCCTGCCCAAGCGCGAGCAGGGCACGGTGCGCGGCTCGGTGATGCACGACCTCAACGGCACGACGGCCCTGACGGTCAGCGGCAGCCTGGAGGACACCACCAGCTTCAGCTTCCTCGGCCTGCCGGGGGTCAGACTGACCTTGCCGACGACCAGCCCCTATTCGCCGTTCGGGAACGATGTGATCCTGAACCGCTACGTCAACGCACCCGACGCCCTGTCGCGCACGACCGACACCCTGGCCGGCAAGGCGGGCTTCGTCGCCGACGGCTTCCTGGGCGACTGGCGGTGGACCCTGACCGGCGGCTACGACCGCACCGAGGTCAAGACCAGCACCGGCCGCGGCCTGGACGCGACCACGCTGCAGGCCGGCGTCAGCGCCGGGACCATCAACCCCTTCGCCGATCTTCCGGCCCTGCCAACGGGCGGCGTCGACACCGCCCGCTCGGTCTCCAGCCTGGCCAACGCCGAGGTCGTGTTCAACGGCAACGCCTGGGACGGCCCGGCCGGCAGGCTGAACTCGACCCTCAAGGTCGGCTTCAACACCCAGTCGCTGGATTCCGAAAGCGTGCGGTCGGGCGTCTTCTCCGAGCGCTCCCTGTCGCGGAACCGCGCCAGCGCTTCGGGCAACTTCAACCTGCCCATCGCCAGCCGCAGCCGCGAGGTGCTGGGCGCTCTCGGCGACCTCTCGGCCAATCTGAACCTGGGTTATGAGGACCTGTCGGACTTCGGCGGCCTGACCTCCTACACCCTGGGGCTGAACTGGACCCCGTGGGAGCCGGTCAGCTTCACCGCCAGCTACGCCAACGAGCAGAACGCGCCGTCGATGTCGCAGTTGAACGACCCGACCATCTCGACGCCGAACGTGCCGGTCTATGATTTCGCCACCGGCCAGTCGGTGAACATCACCCGGATCGAGGGCGGCAACCTCGGGCTGTCGGAAGAGACCAAGAAGACCCTGCGGTTCGGCGTCAACCTGACGCCGATCAAGGACAAGGACCTGCGGATCACCGCCAACTACACGCGGACCCAGGTCGACGGCTCCATCGCCTCCTTCCCGACGATCACGCCGGAACTGGAAGCCGCCCTGCCCGAGCGGTTCGTGCGTGCCCCCCGAGGCCAGTGCCCCACAGGCGAGTTGCTGTGCCCCGTAGGCGAACTGCTGTCGATCGACGCGCGCCCGCTGAACTTCCAGGGCGCCGAGCGTCAGGAAATCCGCTGGGGCTTCAACTACTCCACCCCCTTCGGCAAGCCGGATCCGGCCGCGGCCGCGCGCATGGGCATGGGCATGGGCGGCGCAGGCGGCCCGCGTTCCGGCGGTCCCGGCGGTCCCGGCGGCGGCCCGCGCCCGGGCGGCGGCGCTCCGATCATGATCACAAGCAGCAGCGGCGGCGGCGGCGGCGGCGGCGCAACCACGTTCCGTATGGGCGGCGGCGGCCCGCGCGGCGGCGGCATGCAGGCGGGCCAGGGCCGTTTCAACTTCTCGCTCTATCACACCTATCGCCTGCAGGATGAGATCACGATCCGCGACGGCCTGCCGGTCCTCGACCTGCTGGACGGCGCTGCCACCGGCTCGCGCGGCGGCCAACCGCGCAATGAAATCCAGATGCAGACCGGCGTGTTCAAGAGCGGCATGGGCGCCTTCATGAACGCCAACTGGCGGGATTCCACCCGTATCGACGGCGGCGGCGCGGGCGCGCAGGACCTGACCTTCTCGGACCAGACGACGGTCGGACTGAACGTCTTCGCCGACCTGTCGTCGCGGCCGACCTGGGTGGCCAAGTATCCGTGGTTGAAGGGCGCGCGGGTCAACATCGGGGTCGAAAACCTGTTCGATTCACGCCTCGAGGTCCGCGACGCTCAAGGGAATACGCCGCTGAGCTATCAGAGCGACTATCTGGACCCGCTGGGCCGGACCTTCCGCATCAGCCTGCGGAAAATCCTGTTCTGATCAAGAATAAAGGCCCGGTCATCGACCGGGCCTTTTGCTATCCTGCCCCGCTCATCCCGGCGGACGCCGGGACCCAGTGAGAGCTTCACGCGCGACCTTGAGTATCGCGGTTTCGAGACCGCCAGCCTTTAGCCAAATGACTGGATCCCGGCGTCCGCCGGGATGAGCGGTTGATGAGAAGTCAGTGGTCGCCTTTCGGCGCCTCCATCAGTTCGATCAGGACCCCGCCCATCTCCTTGGGATGCAGGAAGACGACCGGGGTGCCGTGGGCGCCGATGCGCGGTTCGCCCGTGCCCAGGATGGTCACGCCCTTGGCGCGCATCTCGACGACGGCAGCGTGGATGTCGGCCACCTCGAAGCAGACGTGGTGCTGGCCGCCCTTGGGGTTCTTGGCCAGGAAGCCGGTGATGGGGCTGGTCGCGTCATAGGGCTCGATCAGTTCGATCTGGGCCGTCGGCGTGTCGATGAAGCAGACCCTCACCCCCTGCGTCGGCAGGTCGAACGGCTCGCCTATCTTGGTCGCGCCCAGGATGTCGCGATACAGCTTGATCGAGTCCGCGATCGAGGGCGTGGCGACGCCGACGTGGTTTAGATTGCCGATCATTACTTCTTCTCCGCCGGCGCAGGCTGGGCATAGCCCAGACGCAGGTTCAGCTTTTCAATCAGGTCCGCCGCCGTCTCGGCGATCACCGAGCCAGGCGGATAGACCGCCGCAGCGCCCATATCGAGCAGGGGCTGGACGTCGGCGGGCGGAATGACGCCGCCGACCACGATCATGATATCCTCGCGGCCCAACTTGGCCAGTTCGGCGCGCAGTTCGGGAACCAGGGTCAGGTGCCCCGCCGCCAGCGACGAGGCGCCGACCGCATGGACGTTCTTCTGCACCGCGTCGCGCGCGGCCTCGGCGGGCGTCTGGAACAGAGCCCCCGCCGTCACATCGAAGCCGATGTCGCCGTAGCCGGTGGCGACGACCTTCTGGCCCCGGTCGTGGCCGTCCTGACCCAGTTTGGCGATCAGGATGCGCGGCGGGCCGCCGTCATTTTCCACAAAGGTCGCGACCATGTCGCGGGCGCGGGCCACCTTGGGATCATTCCCGGCTTCCTTGCCGTAAACGCCCGAGACGGTCTTCACCGAGGCGACGTGGCGGCCAAACGCGGCCTCCAGCGCGTCGGAAATCTCGCCCACGGTGGCCTTGGCGCGGGCGGCCTGAACCGCCAGTTCCAGCAGGTTGGCCTTGCCGCGCGCCCCATTGGTCAGGGCCTCCAGCGCCGCGTCGGTGGCGGCCTGATCGCGCTCGGCGCGCAGGCGCTTCAGCTTGTCGATCTGGGCGGTCAGGACGGCGGCGTTGTCGACCTTCAGCATCGGAATGCTGTCGGGCGCAGCGTTCAGATAGCGGTTCACACCGACCACAGTCTGCTTGCCGGTGTCGATCCAGGCCTGGGTCCGGGCGGCGGATTCCTCGATCCGCAGCTTGGGGATGCCGGCCTCGATGGCCGCGGCCATGCCGCCCAGGGCCTCGACCTCGGCCATGTGGGCACGGGCGCGCTCGGCCAGTTCATGGGTCAGCCGCTCGACGTAGAAGCTGCCGCCCCAGGGGTCGACGGTGCGGGTAAGGCCCGTCTCCATCTGCAGCAGGATCTGGGTGTTGCGCGCGATCCGGGCCGAGAAGTCGGTCGGCAGGGCCAGGGCTTCATCCAGGGCGTTGGTGTGCAGGCTCTGCGTCTGACCGCCCGCCGCCGCCATGGCCTCGACCATGGTGCGCGACACGTTGTTGAACACGTCCTGCGCCGCGAGGCTCCACCCCGAAGTCTGGCAGTGAGCCCGCAGCGACAGCGACCGCTGGTCCTTGGGTCCGAACTTCTCGGCGACCTTTTCAGCCCACAGCAGGCGGCCGGCCCGCATCTTGGCCACCTCCATGAAGTAGTTCATGCCGATGGCCCAGAAGAAGGACAGGCGCGGCGCGAACCGGTCCACGTCCATCCCGGCGTCGACGCCCGCCTTGATGTATTCCAGACCGTCCGACAGCGTGTAGGCCAACTCGATGTCGGCCGAGGCCCCGGCCTCCTGCATGTGATAGCCGGAGATGGAGATGGAGTTGAACTTCGGCGTCTCCTGCGCGGTCCAGGCGAAGATGTCCGAGATGATCCGCATCGAGGGTGCGGGCGGATAGATGTAGGTGTTGCGGACCATGAACTCCTTCAGAATGTCGTTCTGAATGGTTCCGGTCAGGGCGGCGTGCGGCACGCCCTGCTCTTCCGCCGCCACGACATAGAGGGCCAGGATCGGCAGAACGGCGCCGTTCATGGTCATGGACACCGACATCTGATCCAGCGGAATGCCGTCGAACAGGGTCCGCATGTCCAGAATGCTGTCGATGGCCACGCCGGCCATGCCGACGTCGCCCTTCACCCGCGGGTGGTCGCTGTCATAACCCCGGTGAGTGGCCAGATCGAAGGCGATCGACAGCCCCTTCTGACCCGCCGCCAGGTTGCGGCGATAGAAGGCGTTGGACTCCTCGGCGGTCGAGAAGCCCGCGTACTGGCGGATCGTCCACGGATTGCCCGCGTACATGGTCGGGTACGGTCCGCGCATATAGGGCGCGAAGCCCGGCAGGCCGTGGATGGCGTCCAGACCGTCCAAGGCTTCGGGGCCATAGGAGGTCTCGACCGTCAGGCCCTCGGGCGTCAGCCAGGGATCGCGCGTTGGCCCTGAGCCAGTCGTGGTCAGGTCGAGATCGACCTTGGAGAAGTCGGGGAAGCTCATTGGCTCGCCTCCTCGGACGCCATTTCAAAGGGCGCGGCGAACCGCACCGGGGTCAGGGCGGCGGCGTGCACGGGAACATAGGCGGGATCAGCCGTCTCGACCGGCGCCGGGCGCGGATCGGGATCGACGTATTTGGTGACGCCGACCATGTGGCGGGCGCCGTCCTTCAGCGCCGCTTCCAGCTGGCCGCGCGCGCGTTCGACGCGGGGCTGGATCAGGTGATGCTTCAGGGCCTCGACCACGCCGCCTTCGGCTTCGATCGACTGGAACTCGGTCCAGCCGGCCTCGGCCAGATCTCGGGTGCGGCTGTCCAGGAACCAGGACCCGGCGGCGGGATCGTCCACCCGGCCCAGATTGGCTTCTTCCATCAGCACCAGCTGGGTGTTGCGGGCCTGACGGCGGGCGAAGGCGTCGGGACGGCCCTCGGCGCGGGTGAAGGCGTCCAGCACCACCACGTCGGCGCCGCCGACAGCGCCGGCGAAACCGGCGGCGGTCAGACGCAGCAGATTGGGCCAGGGATCGCGCGCCGACAGCATCCGCCGCGACGAGCGGGCCTCAATGATGGCCGGGGTCTCATGCCCGAAGGCCTTGGACACGCTGGCCCAGATCAGGCGCATCGCCCGCACCTTGGCCAGGGCGTCGAAATACTCGGCGTCGACGGAGACGCCCAGCACCACGCCCTTCAGCGCCTGCTCGATGGTCAGGCCGGCAAGCACGGCGGCCTTCACATAGGCCACGGCGCTGGCGGCGGCGAAGGCCAGTTCCTGCCCTGCCGAACCGCCAGCCTCGTGCACCACGCGGCCCGAGGCCAGGAACAACTTCGCGTCAGGATAGGTCCCGGCCAGACGTGCGGCGGCCTCAGCGGCCTCGGTCACGGCGGCGTCGATCTCGCCTTCACCCGCCTCGGCATAGGCCGAGATGGGGTCGAGGTGGAATTGCAGCTGGGCGCGGGGCGAACCCTTGGCCACGGCCGCCAGAGCCTCGGCGGCCTTCACGCCGTCAAAGCCCGCGTCCAACGCCACCGGCGCCAGTTCCAGAGCCACGCCGTCCAGCGCGGCGGCCAGCGTCGCCTCATCCGTCGTGAACGCCCCCTTCAGCACCACCGAGGCGGCGCCGTTTTCAAGGTCGGTCAGGACGGCGGCGTTGACCGCCGCCGCCTCGTCGCCCTCGACCAGGGTGCGCAGGTCCCACGCCCGCCCCTCGGCGTCCGTCGTGCGCGGCGCGCGCAGCGCCTGCACCCCGGTCGCGTCGGCATAGAGCGGCCGGATGACCAGGCCGTCGGCGTCGAGGTGGAGCAGGCTTTCGATCGCCCGCCCCTTCAGCGCCTTCTCGGCCTGTTCGCGCCATTCCAGCGGCGTCGGCGTTACAAAACTCATGACCGCGCTGTCCCTTTCGTCGTCGTCCCATTCAACGTCATCCTGGGCCCCGTGCCCAGGATCCAGACCCGCGACGCCGGATGCGGGCCACGGGCAGACGACGTGTTTCTGGATCCTCGCCACAAGGGCGAGGATGACGGATCGTGAGTAGGCGAGAATGACCGATCAGGCATGAAAGCCATCACGCAAACTCCACCAGCACGTCGTCGGCGGCGACCGGATCGCCGGCCTTGGCGCCGACCGCCTTCACCACGCCGTCGCGCTCGGCCTTGAGGATGTTCTGCATTTTCATGGCTTCGATGATGGCGACGGTCTCGCCCGACTTGACCTCCTGACCGACGGTCACGGGGATGTCGACGACCAGACCCGGCATGGGCGACAGCACCAGCTTGGAGGTGTCGGCGGCGACCTTTTCAGGCAGGCGCTGATACATCTCCGCGGCGCGCGGCGTCAGGACGCGAACGCGCGCTTTCGCTGCGCGGTGGCGGATATCGAAGCCGTCGGGCGCGCGCTTGACCTCGGCGGTGAAGGGCTCGCCCTCTTCTCCAGCATTGGCCAGCACGGCGCGGAACTGGGCCATGCCCGGACGCCAGTCGATTTCCGACAGGGTCAGGTCGCGCTCGTCCAGCGAGATGACCAGGTCCTCGGCCTCGTCGTACGACAGCGACACCTCGTGGCCCTCGCGCCCGATCAGCACGGTCCAGTCGGTGCGTTCCGAGGGATCGCCCGCCTGCTCGGCCAGGACCTCGTTCATCGCCGCGGCCACGGTGATGAAGATGTCCTTCTGCGCCTCGCTGGGTTCCAGCCCGCGGAAGCCGTCGGGGAACTCGTCCTTGATGTAGCTGGTCGACAGCTCGCCGGACTTGAAGCGCTCCTGGTCCATCACCGCCGACAGGAAGGGGACGTTGTGGCCGACGCCCGACAGGTGGGTGTCTTCCAGCGCGCGGGCCATCCCGGTGACGGCGGCCTCGCGCGTCTCGCCCCAGGCGCACATCTTGGCGATCATGGGGTCGTAGAACATGCTGATCTCGTCGCCCTCGCGGACGCCGGAATCGTTGCGGACCGTATAGTCCCCCTGATCGCCTTCCTCGGGCTGCTCATAGCGCACCAGACGGCCGATCGACGGCAGGAAGCCGCGATAGGGGTCCTCGGCGTAGATGCGACTTTCGATGGCCCAGCCGTTGATCGACAGGTCTTCCTGTTTGAAGCCCATGGTCTCGCCGGCCGCCGAACGGATCATCTGTTCGACCAGATCGACGCCGGTGATCAGCTCCGTCACCGGATGCTCGACCTGCAGGCGGGTGTTCATTTCAAGGAAGTAGAAGCTGCGGTCCTGCCCGGCCACGAACTCGACGGTGCCGGCGGAATCGTAGTTGACGGCGCGGGCCAGAGCCACGGCCTGATCGCCCATGGCCTTGCGGGTGGCGTCGTCCAGCAGGGGCGACGGCGCCTCTTCGATGACCTTCTGGTTGCGGCGCTGGATCGAGCATTCGCGGTCGAACAGCGAGACGATGTTGCCGTGCTTGTCGCCCAGCACCTGAATCTCGATGTGGCGCGGATTGACGATGAACTTCTCGAGGAAGACCCGGTCGTCGCCGAAGGCGGTCAGGGCCTCGGCCTTCACGGCGGCGAAGCCCTCGGCCATGTCGGCGTCGGAATGGGCGACGCGGATGCCCTTGCCGCCGCCGCCGGCGCTGGCCTTGATCATGACCGGATAGCCGATCTCATTGGCGATCTTCACCGCCTCTTCGGTCGATTCAATCAGGCCCATGTGGCCCGGCACGGTCGAGACGCCCGCTTCAGCCGCGAACTTCTTGGACGTGATCTTGTCGCCCATGGCCTCGATGGCGTGCGGGTTCGGGCCGATGAAGGTGATGCCCTCGGCTTCCAGACGACGCGCGAAGACCGGGTTTTCCGACAGGAAGCCAAAGCCGGGGTGGACCGCTTCGGCGCCCGACTGGCGCACTGCATCGACGATCTTGTCCTGGATCAGATAGGACTGGGCGGCGGGCGACGGCCCGATGTGGATGGTCTCGTCGGCCATCTCGCAGGCCAGCGACCCGGCGTCGGCGTCCGAGTAAACCAGCACCGTCTTGATGCCCATCTTGCGGCAGGTCTTGATGATGCGAACCGCGATCTCGCCCCGGTTGGCGATGAGGATTTTGGAGAACATGATTATGCTTTCTCTGCCGTCATCCTAGGCCTTGTGCCTAGGATCCAGAAACACGACGCGGCCGTGCCTGCTGGCGAAGTTGAGAGGGGAACGGGATGGTCAGTCGAGACGGCCTGATCGGCGTCTATATGATGGCGAACCGTATGCACGGGGTGATCTACATCGGCGTAACCAGCGACCTGATCATGCGGACGGATCAGCATCGGCGAGGCGTCGTCGAAGGCTTCACCCGACGATATGGGCTGAAGCGTCTGGTCTGGTACGAGCGCCATGGAACCATCGTCGACGCTATCCAGCGGGAGAAGTCGCTGAAACGCTATCCCCGCGACTGGAAGACCAATCTGATCGAGCGGATGAACCCCGACTGGTCCGACCTGTTTCCTGCCCTGATGTCCGGGGGAGCCGAGACGGCGCCGGACATCGAGGGCTATCGCGACTGGACGCCTGCCGAACCTGCCGCACCCAAGCCGCGGCTGCTGCCGAAGAACTGGCGAACGGACGAAGGCTGAACGCCCATCCCTTACTTCCGGCATCCTCGCCCTTGTGGCGAGGATCCAGACACGCGACGTCGCTCGTGACCCGCCAACGACGGAGTCTCTGGATCCTCGGGACAAGCCCGAGGATGACGCGGGGTGTGTGAGGGAAACTGAGCGCCCATCCCTTGCTTCCGTCATCCTAGGCCTTGTGCCTAGGATCCAGACACGCGACCTCGCCCATGAAACGCCAACGACGGAGTCTCTGGATCCTCGGGACAAGCCCGAGGATGACGGCGGTTGGGGAGGGACGGGCAGAGGCACGGTCAACCTACAGCGGAATGTTGTCGTGCTTCTTCCAGGGATTTTCCTGGGTCTTGTTCTTCAGCGTGCGCAGGGCCTTGATCAGGCGGCGGCGCGTGCCGTGGGGCATGATGACGTCGTCGATATAGCCCAGACCGGCCGCCACGAAGGGGTTGGCGAAGCGTGCCTTGTACTCGGCCTCGCGCGCCGCCAGGGCCTCGGGGTCGCCGGCCTCCTTGCGGAAAATGATCTCGACCGCGCCCTTGGCGCCCATGACCGCGATCTCGGCGGTGGGCCAGGCGTAGTTGACGTCGCCGCGCAGGTGTTTGGAGCTCATGACGTCATAGGCGCCGCCATAGGCCTTGCGCGTGATGACCGTCAGCTTGGGCACGGTGGCCTCGGCATAGGCGAACAGCAGCTTGGCGCCGTGCTTGATCAGGGCGCCGTATTCCTGCTTGGTGCCCGGCATGAAGCCCGGCACGTCCACCAGGGTCACCAGCGGGATGTGGAAGGCGTCGCAGAAGCGGACGAAGCGGGCGGCCTTGCGGCTGGAGTCGATATCCAGCACGCCCGCCAGAACCTGCGGCTGGTTGGCGACGATGCCGACGCTCTGGCCGTCCAGACGGCCGAAGCCGCAGATGATGTTCTTGGCGAAGTCGGCGCCGATCTCAAAGAAGTCGGCCTCGTCGACCATCTTCAGGATCAGCTCCTTCATGTCGTAGGGCTGGTTCGGATTGGTCGGAACCAGGGTGTCGAGGCTGGCCTCGTCGCGATCCGGCTCGTCATAGCTGTCGCGGACCGGCGGCTTTTCGCGGTTCGACAGGGGCAGGAAGCCGATCAGGCGGCGAACCTCGCTGAGGGCCTCCAGATCATTCTCGAAGGCGCCGTCGGCGACCCCCGACTTGCCAGCGTGAACGCGGGCGCCGCCCAGGTCCTCATGGCTGACGACCTCGTTGGTGACGGTCTTCACCACGTCCGGGCCGGTCACGTACATATAGGACGTGTCCTTCACCATGAAGATGAAGTCGGTGATGGCGGGCGAATAGACGTCGCCGCCCGCGCACGGACCCATGATGACCGAGATCTGCGGGATGACGCCCGAGGCGAGCGTGTTCTGCAGGAAGATGTCGGCATAGCCGGCGAGCGATTCCACGCCCTCCTGAATGCGCGCGCCGCCCGCATCGAACAGGCCGATGATGGGTGCGCCCGCCGTCAGGGCCATCTTCTGGATCTTGACGATCTTAGCCGCATGCGCGCCGCTAAGAGAGCCGCCGAAGACCGTGAAATCCTTGGAGAAGACATAGACCAGACGACCGCCGATGGTGCCGCGTCCGGTGACCACGCCGTCGCCGGGGATGCGCTGCTCGGCCATGCCGAAGTCGTGGCTGCGGTGCTCCACGAACATGTCGGTCTCTTCGAAGCTGCCTTCGTCCAACAGGACTTCGATCCGTTCGCGCGCGGTCAGCTTGCCCTTGGCGTGTTGGGAGGCGATGCGCTTCTCACCGCCGCCCAGTTTGGCGGCGGCGCGGCGGCGCTCAAGCTCCTCGAGGATGGCCTGACTCATAACTTGGGCGACTCCCTGCAATCGTTCGTGATCACCAAGACGCTCCGTTGCAAAAAGGCAATCGCAACTTTGCAAAAGGGGCGTAAGTGCGTAAGCCTGCCAAGGTCGATGGGTCGTTTTGCAAAGTTGCGATGGCGGAAAAACTCTATCTCGGGGCCAAGGTGCGCAAGCTGCGCGAGGCGCGCGGCTGGACGCTGGAAGCCTGCGCCGGGCGGCTGGCCCTGTCGCCCTCCTATCTTTCGCAGATCGAGACCAACCAACGCCCGGCGACGGCGCGAGTTCTGATCGCCCTGACGCGCGCCTTCGACGTGGACGCCAGCCTGTTCGACCTGGACGGCGACGCCCGCCTGATCGCCGACCTGCGCGAGGCGGTCACCGACGTGGCCGGTCACGCCGAGGCCCCCTCGCCCATCGAACTGAAGCAGGCCGTGACCAACACCCCCCGGCTGGCGCGACAGTTCCTGGCCCTGCATCAGGACTATCGCCGTCTCGACGAGCGGCTGAAGACCCTGAACGAGACCCTGGGCCGCGACGAGCGGGCGCAAGGATCGCCCGCCCTGCCCTATGAGGCGGTGCGCGACTTCTTCCACTATCGCGACAACTACATCGACGTGCTGGATCAGGCGGCGGAGGCCCTGGCGGAGCAGTTGGGGCTGGGTTCCGGCGGCCATCCCGAGCGCGATCTGGAGGCGGCGCTGAACGACCTGTGCGGCGTGCGGCTGGCGACCGGCGAAGGGCGCGGGGCGATGCGGCGCTTCGATCCGGCGGCGCGCATCCTCTATGTCGACGCCAGCCTGCCCGGCGCGACGCGGTGCTTCCTGATGGCGCACCAGTTGGTGCTTCTGCGCTTCCACGACCTCATCGAGCACGAACTGGACCGGGCGGCCTTCGACATCCCCGCCGCGCGCGACGTCTGCCGGGTCGGTTTGGCCAACTATGCGGCGGGCGCCCTGCTGCTGCCCTACCGCCGCTTCCTCGAGGCGGCGCGCGAACTGCGTCACGACGTGGACCGACTGCGGAACCGTTTCCACGTCAGCTTCGAGCAGGTCTGCCACCGGCTTTCGACGTTGCAGAGGCCCGGCTGGCGCGGCGTGCCCTTCTATTTCGCGCGGGTGGACATGGCCGGGAACATCACCAAGCGGCACAGCGCCACCCGGTTCCAGTTCGCCCGCTTCGGCGGCGCCTGCCCCCTGTGGAACGTGCACGAGGCCTTCGGCGCCCCGGACCGCATCCTGGTCAACCTGTCGGAGATGCCCGATGGCTCGCGCTACATCTGCATCGCCAAGAGCGTGTCCAAGCCCGGCGGCTCCTACCTGGAACCCGACCGCCGCTACGCCCTGGGCCTCGGCTGCGAGATCGAACACGCGGACCAGCTGGTCTATGCGGCGGGGCTGGACCTGAACGGCCCCCCAACGCGGATGGGCGTCAGTTGCCGCATCTGCGAGCGCACCGACTGCGCCCAGCGCGCCTTCCCGCCCATCGACCGGACACTGCACGTGCCGGAGCATGAGCGGGGGGTGATCCCGTATACGCTGAGCTAACTAAGCTTCCTTCTCCCGATGGGAGAAGGTGGCCCGAAGGGCCGGATGAGGGTCGCTGGCCGCCATCGGCGTAAGCCGTCGCGACACGGCTGACGCCGACGGACAGGTCGAACCCTCACCCTTTCGCCTTAGCGGATCGCCTTTGGCTCTCCGAGGCTCAAGCCCTCTCCCACCGGGAGAGGGTCTTGGTTTACCCCATCGTCGGGATGACGAAGCTCGAGTCCGCGTGTTCCAGCGCGCTGTCGGGCCAGCGGGCGGTGACGGTCTTGGTCTTGGTCCAGAAGCGCAGACCTTCCATGCCGTGCTGGTTAATGTCGCCAAAGGCCGAACGCTTCCAGCCGCCGAACGAGTGATAGGCCACCGGCACCGGGATCGGCACGTTGATGCCGACCATGCCGACGTTGACGCGGGCGGCGAAGTCGCGGGCCGCGCGGCCGTTCTGGGTGAAGATGGCGACGCCGTTGCCGTACTGGTGCTTGCTGGGCAGGCTCAGCGCCTCCTCGAAGCTGGCGGCGCGCATGATCTGCAGCACCGGGCCGAAGATCTCTTCCTTGTAGGATTCCATCTCGGGCTTGACGTGGTCGAACAGCGACGGGCCGATGAAGAAGCCCTTCTCGTGACCCTGCAGGCTGAACTCGCGGCCGTCGACGACCAGTTCGGCGCCTTCCTCGACGCCCTTGTTGATCCAGCCCAGGACCTTGTCCTTGTGGGTCTGGGTGACGACCGGGCCATAGTGGGCCTCGGCGTCGGTCGAGACGCCGACGCGCAGGTTGGGGATTTCCGACACCAGACGCTCGCGCAGTTCGTCGGCGGTGCGCTGACCAACCGGCACCACGACCGGCAGGGCCATGCAGCGCTCGCCCGCCGAGCCATAGGCCGCGCCGGTCAGGTCCTTGATCACCTGATCCATGTCGGCGTCGGGCAGGACGATGCCGTGGTTCTTGGCGCCGCCCATGGCCTGGACGCGTTTCCCGTGCTGGGCGCCCATCTGATAGACGTAGTGGGCGATGTCGGACGAGCCGACGAAGCTGACGGCGTGGACGTCGGGGTGGGCCAGGATGGCGTCGACCGCCACCTTGTCGCCGTGGACGACGTTCAGCACGCCCTTGGGCGCGCCCGCCTCCATCATCAGTTCACCCAGACGCACCGGCAGGGACGGATCACGCTCCGACGGCTTCAGGATGAAGGTGTTGCCGGCGGCGATCGCCATGCCGAACATCCACATCGGGATCATGCCGGGGAAGTTGAACGGGGTGATGCCCGCCACCACGCCCAGCGGCTGACGCATTGAATAGACGTCGATGCCGGGGCCGGCGCCTTGCGTGTATTCGCCCTTCAGCGCGTGCGGGATGCCGCAGGCGAACTCGATGACTTCCAGACCGCGCTGGATGTCGCCCTTGGAGTCGGCGATGACCTTGCCGTGTTCCGAGGACAGCAGCTCTGCCAGCTCGTTCATGTTCGCCTCGACCAGGCGCTTGAACTCGAACATGACGCGGGCGCGGCGCTGCGGGTTGGTGCTGGACCAGCCTTCGAAGGCGGCCTGGGCGGCCTGCACCGCGCGGTCCATCTCGCTGACGGTCGCCAGTTGGACGCGGGCCTGAACTTCGCCGGTGTTGGGGTTGAACACGTCGCCGAAGCGCCCGGACGCGCCCTCGAAAGCCGCACCGTCGATGAAGTGGCGAATGTCGCGCATTGGGCGTTTCCCTGTGATGTCATTGTTCGTTCCAGCATGGCCTAGCAGACGGATGGCGCACCACCCATTGCAATCTTGCCTCCTATGCTGTGCATTCCTGCAATGTTCGACTGGGACGACGTTCGCATCTTCATCGCCGCCGCCCGCGCAGGCTCGCTGGCTGTGGCGGCCCGGCGGCTGGGCATCGACGCGGCCACGGTCGGGCGGCGCGTGGCGCGGCTGGAGACGGCGCTGAAGTCGACCCTGGTGGCGCGCTCCGCCTCGGGCCTGCTGCTGACGGCGGCGGGGGCGCAACTGCTGGAGACGGCGCTGGACGCCGAAAGCGCCATGGAGGCGGCCGAGCGGGTGACGCGGCCCGACCTGATCGCCGGCACAGTGCGGATCAGCGTCTCGGAGGGCTTTGGCGGCGCGGTCCTGTCGCCCGCCCTGCCCGGCCTGCTGGCGGCGCATCCCGGCCTGAACGTCGAACTGGCCGCCACTTTCGGCTTCCTGTCGCCCAGCCGGCGCGAGGTGGACATGGCCATCACCCTCAGCGCGCCCGCCAGCCCGCGCCTGATCGTCGAGCCGCTGACGCCTTACCAGCTGGCGCTCTACGCCACGCCCGATTTTCTGGCGCGACGCGGCTGGCCCGACACCATCGACGACCTGCCGCGCTTCGACATCGTCGGCTATGTCGACGACCTGATCTATGCGCCGGAGTTGCATTATCTGGACGAGATTCGTCCCAATCTGCGCCCGCGCCTGGCCTCGTCCTCGATCCGGGCCCAGCGGGACATGATTGCCGCGGGCGGCGGGATCGGCGTCCTGCCCTGCTTCCTGGCCGAGGGGCTGACACGGGTCCTGTCCGACCATGTCCTGATCGAACGCCGCTTCTGGCTCAGCACCCACCGCGACGTCCACGACACGGCGCGGCTGAAGGCGGCGCGGCGCTGGATCAAGACCCTGTGCCGCGACGCCGCCGACCGGCTGTCGCCCTACGCGGTTTAGATCGAGCGCTTGGCGCGAGCCGCCATTTCATCTGCGCGGCGATCCATTTCAGCGGCCCGTTCCACCAGCTTCGGGCTCAACGCGACCAGTTCTGCGTCGGTGACAGCGTTGCCGCGCTCGCGGTTGCGGGCGATCTGTTCGGCGCGATAGGCCGGATCGCGCAGGCGAACGGCTTCCTGGCGCATGTTTTCCGCGCCGCGATGCATCTGCTCGGCGCCGCGGCCCATCTGGACGTGAGCCTGGGTCTGCGCCTCGACGCGGGTGCGTTCGGCCTGTTCGCGAGCGCGCTCACCCTGGCGACGCGCGACGAGGGCCAGTTCACGGGCCTGCTCGCCCTGTCGGCGGGCGATGACAGCCTGAGCGCGCGCCTGTTCGGCCTGTTGTCGAGCCTCGACGCCCTGGCGGCGGGCGGCTTCGGCCTCCGCTCGGACCTGAACGGCGTCAGCGGCGTGCCGGCTGGCCCGGGTGCGCGCGATCATGGCCTGACGACGCGCCTCCACGCCCTGTGCTCGAGCCGCCCGCGCGCTCTCCCGGGCGGCCTGCCCCGCCGCGCGCTGCTCGGGCGTGCCATTCTCGATATAGACGCCATTCGAGGAGTGGTAAAAATAGCCGACGCCATTGGCCGGAGGCGCGGGCGGAGCGGGCGGAGCCGGGGGCGCGGGCGGCGGCGGCGGCGGCAGAACCTGCAACGCCGACGGGGCCGCGGGCGGGGCCGGAGGCGCAGGCGGTGCAGGCGGTGGCGCAGGCGGAGCCGGAGGTGCGGGCGGCGCGGGCGGCGCGGGCGGCGACGCCAGATAGACGACCTCGCCCTTCTCGCTGATCTCCAGGGCCGCCAGAGGCGTGGCGACGACGGCGAGCGCGGCGACGGTCAGGGCGACCGCCAGCGGGCGGCGGCGAGCAGACGTGTTCGTCATGATGCAGGCGATCCTTTTTTCAAGCGTGTGGGTGTCGGCGGCCATGGCCGTCGCGGGCCAAGAGGCGGGATGGGAGGCGGGATGCGCGGCCAGTCGGACCAGGACCCGGGCGTAGTCCCGACGATCCACGGTCCGTACGGCTTCGGCGTCGGCGGCCTCTTCCGAGGCCTCGGCCAAGACGGCGGACAGCCGCCAGACCAGAGGGTTGAACCAGAACAGCGCCAGCGCCAGCCGCGACAGGATCAGGAAGACCCAGTCTCTGCGCCGCAGGTGGGCCAGTTCGTGCGCCAGCACGGCGGAGGCGGTCCGGGGTTCCGCCATACTGGCCGGGTCCAGAACGATGACGCCCGGCGCGACGCCCCAGCTCAGCGGACCGGACACGCGGGCGCTGCTGACAAGCCGGGGCCGCGCGGCAGGCGCCAGGGCGTCCAGCGGCGCGCGCCATGCGGGGCATTTGACGGTCCGTCCCTGCTCCGTCCAGCGGCTCAGGGTGCGCAACCCGAGCAGCAAGCGGCCCACGACCGCCGCTGCGCCCAGCAGCCAGAAACCGGCGGCGATCGTCGCCAGCGTCGGCCACAGCAGGCTGGCCGAGACGGCGACGCCCGCGACGGGCCCGACCTCGCCCGCCCAGAGCGGCGTCATCGGCGTCGCCGCAACGGCGGGCGCAGCGGGCAGCAGCGCCAGCTCCAGGGCGGGCAGGACCGCGACCAGCACCGGCAGCGCCAGCAAGAGACAGACGGTGGCGCGCAAAATGTCCACGCGATCGGAGGCGCGGCGCGCCACGAAGCGCGCCACGATCAGACCGCTGGCGGCGATCAGGCTGGACTTAACCAGCAGGGAGAGAAACAGCGCCAGGCTCATGGCTGACGCTCCACCGCTTCATCGATGGCGCGTTCCAGCGCCGCGGCCTCATCGGCGGTCAGGCGTTGGCCCAGCCCCAGCAGGGCGGTGGCGGCGTTGGCGGCGGAGCCGGCGAAGAAGGTGTCGATCATCCGCTGCAGGGCGCCGGCCGCGACGGCCTCGGTGCGCGGAACGGGGCGATAGACGAAGCCGTCGGCGCCTGCTTGCCGCTCGACCAGCCCCTTGGTCTCCAGTCGGGTCAACAGGGTGCGGATGGCGGAATCGCTGAGCGCGTCCGTCAGGGCGTTGCGCACCCCGGCTGCGGTCCCGGATTCCAGTCGACAAAGGGTCTCGAACACTTCGCGTTCGCGACGGGGCAAGGACTCGATCACGACCAATCTCCGCATCGGTTGACGCTACATTTGTAGCGCTACAAGCGTAGCGGATCGAGTCTAAAATGAGGCAGCCGGATTAACTCGGCGTAGGGGTCCCTCTCCTCCCGCCGCACGGCGAGAAGAGAGGGTCCATGCGTCAGCCGACCGGCTTGACGTTGTCGTCCGAGTTGCGGTCGATCCAGCGGTTGTAGGGGTCGATCCCCGCAAACGCCGGCTTCTTGTCCGTGACGAAACGGAAGACCTGGGTTCCGCTGCGCAGGGGGCGACGCTCCATCAGCATGACCGACTTCTGGTCGAACGCGCCCTTGCCCGGCTCGGCCGAAAACAGACCCACGTCGAAGGTCTCGTTCAGCGGGGCCTCGGTCTCCTCGCCCTTGCCGTCGGCGTAGAGCTTGCGGGCCTCGACCGTGAGGGCGACGTCCCACTTGCCGTCGGCGCGCTTGGTCGCCGTAACCGACTTGGCCTTCAAGTCATACAGGGTGATCTTTTCGAACAGGTCGGTGATCAGGGCCTGCTTGTCCGCCGGCGCCTCGGCGCGGATGGCGTTGACCAGATCCAGCGAGCGCGGATAGGGCGCGGACTTGAAGGCGTACTGCGCCAGCACCCGACGCAGGGCGCGGTTGACCGCCTCTTCGCCGATCTGATCGCGCAGCAGGTACAGGACCAGGCCGCCTTTCTGATAGTGGATGTACTGCTGGTTCTCGACCCGCATCAGCGGCATCTCCTCCAGCCGCTCCATACCGCGCGAACGGAGGTAGCGGTCCAGTTCGTACTTGAGGAAGCGACGGATCTTGTCGGGTCCGTACAGCTTCTCCATCACCATCAGCGCCGAGTATTGCGCCAGGGATTCCGACAGCAGGGTCGAGCCCTGCTGGTTCGAACCGACCACCTGATGCGCCCACCACTGGTGGCCGACCTCGTGGGCCGTGACATAGGTGACGTAGTCGATCTTCTCCTCGTTCGAGAGGTCGGCGATGAAGCCGAGGCCTTCCGAGTAGGGCATGGTGTTGGCGAAGGCCTGGGCGAAGCTGCCATAGGCCGGGAACTCGATGATCCGGGCCTGGCGGAACTGATACGGGCTGAAGGCCGTGCCATAGTAGTCCAGCGCCGACTTCATCCCGGTCAACATCCGCTCCACGTTCCGCTCGTGGCCTTTCTGATAGTAGACGGCCAGTTCGATTGGTCCGTGCTGCGCCTTGGCCACCTGATAGTCGGCCGACTGCACCGAGAAGAAGTTCAGCACCGGGGCATCGGTGACGAAGCGGGCCGTGCGGCGGCCGTCCTTCGTCACGTCCGACACCTTGTAGCCCGGCGCGATCGGGGTCTGATCAGCGACCGTGGTCACGGTGATGTCGGCGTTCACCCAGTCGGCGCCGATGTAGTTGTGACCGCGCGCGCTTTCATCCTCCAGCTTGGCCATGCGCAGTTCAGGCGCCAGGCCGTGCTTGCGACGCTTGGCCCGGTCGGACAGCAGGCCGTCGCGCCCCATGCCGATGGTCAGGCCGAACTCGCCGTTGTTGACGAAGGTGCCGTTGTCCACGACCCGCGTGGTGTCGCCGCTGTTCTTGAAGCCGCGCTGCTCCAGCACCGTTTCAAAGGCGATGGTGCGCTTCTCGCCCGGCTGCATCGGCGTGGCGAAACGATAGATACGGTACTCGAACTCGGGCCACTCCTTGGCCAGCGTCGCGCCCTGAACATCCAGCTTCTCGATCTTCAGATCGTCGTTCCAGCGCAGGTGGACCTCGGTCAGCGGCGCCGCCGTGCGGTTCTCGATGACATAGGTCCCCTGGGTCAGCAGGCGCGGCTGATGCGGATAGAGGTCCAGCGCCAGCTTGACGTCGGTGATCGACGGCTGGGCCTGCTTTTCGTACTTCAGCAGGGTCTTCTCATAGTCGGCCGTCAGTTGTTCGCGCTGGTCGCGGGTGCGGTACTCGTTCCAGACGTTGGTGTTGATGTAGGCGTAAATCCCGAGGCCGACGAAGGCGGTCAGGGCGACGCCGCCGATCACGCCGGCTGGTCCCATCAGGCGACGCGGCAATCGCTTCAGACGCGGCATGAAGCGCGTCTCCGCACCCCGACGCCACAGACCATAGGCGATGACCAGCAGGACGATGGCGAAGGCCGACCAATAGGCCTGCATCCAGGCGGCGCGGACCACGAACTTGCCCAGGCCGTTCATGTCCGACAGCGCCATCCCCGTCCCCGCGCCATAGCGGTAGAGGACGTGATCGAAGCCCAGATTGGACAGGACGATGGTCGAGATCAGAAAGACCACCATGACGGCCCAACCGACGAACTTGTTGGGCGACAGCGACTGCACGAAGAGGGCCAGCACCGCCGTCAGCGAGAAGCCGATCGCCACGGGCGCGACGTACCAGGCCAGGTATTTGCCGATCTCGTAGGTCGTATAACCCTTGATGGTCTGGACGATCATGCCGGCCACGGTCGCAGCCAGCAGGGTCGAGACAAGCACTAGGCTCAGGGCCAGCGTCTTGGGCAGCAGGAAGGTCCAGTCAGGGGTCGCAGTGGCGTCGATGATCTCATGCGTGCGCCGCTCGCGGTCGCGCCACACCAGTTCGCCGGAATAGTAGATGGCAATAATCATGGCGATCAGGCCGAACGAGCCGCCCAGGGTCTCGATCACCACCCGCGTCACCAGGAGCACCGGCGCGCCGTAGATCTCGCCGGCGAACAGCAGGGTGGCGATGCTGAAGGCGAACCCCAGGACCAGCATGACGAAATAGGCCGGGCTCTTGAACACCGCCTTCATCTCGAAGCCGGTGCGCGAGACCAGTTGCGCCAGCCCCGCCTTGAAGCCGTAGGACGGCGACGCCAGAGGCGCGACGGGGGCCGCGGTCTCGACGGAGGCTTCGGCCAGCGCCTTCAGCTTCTCTTGCTTGCGCAACTTGGACCCGCGCGGCGACGGGCGATACAGGGGGAAGGCGGCGGCCAGGAAGGTCAGGCTGATCCCCAGCCACAGCAGCTTGTTGCCCAGCAGGATGCCGGTCAGCGGCGCATTGATCGTGTTCCGCTCGGCCGCCGTCCAGTACCGGGTCGTCAGGTCGTAGGCGCCGGCGCCGAAGGGCTCCAGCCAGGCGACCAGCGTCTCCAGCTCAGGCTTGGAGCCGAACACCGTGGTCGTGGTCATGTAGAGGATGAAGAGCCCGACGACGCCGACATAGGTCGCCATCATCGAACGCGTTACCGTGGCCAACGTAAAGAAGACGGCCGAACTGAACAGCAGTCCCGGCAAGCCCATGACCACAAAGCTGTAGAGGTAGTCCAGCGGACGGAAGGGGCCGACCGTCTCCTTGTCCACCCACGGCATCAGCGTGCCAATCAGGATGCCCAGCGCCACGCTCAGGAAGGCCAGGGCCACGACGCCGAAGGCGCCGAGGAAGCGGCCGTAGAGATAGTCGAACTTCGACAACCGGCTGGACTGGATCATGGGACCGAAGCCCGTCGTGGCGTCACGCACCACGACATTGGCGACGATGGCGGTCGTCGCCAGCATGAAGAACAGATTGAAGATCAGATGCGCCTGAGCGATCGCAAAGGGCGCGTTCTTCAGGACGTTGCCGCCCGTGCCCAGGCTGACGTTCGGACTGGCGACCAGGCCGAAACTCAGCAGGAAGAACAGGATGGAGATGACCCAGAAGGCGGGCTGGCGAAGCTGATAGCGGAACTCGAAGGCCGCGACTTTCCCAAACATGCTGCGGGCCTCAGGCGGCTTGAGCGGCGGCGGGACGGCGCGAGGCGGCCAGCGTCGAGAAATAGACGTCCTCCAGACCGCCCGAGGCCGGCTCGAAGCCTTCGCCCGGCTTGGCGTCGGCCAGGACGTGGATCACGGTCTGCCCGGCGAACAGGCGCGTCGAGATGACCTCGAACCGGGCGCGATGCTCGGGCAGCGCCTCCTTGGCGATCGACTTCTTCCAGACGCGACCGGCCAGTTGCTTCATCAGCTCCAGCGGCGCGCCTTCCAGCTGAATCCTGCCGCCCGCCAGCACCGCCATGCGCGGGCAGAGGTCGGCCACGTCCTCGACGATGTGGGTCGACAGGATGACCACCACGTTCTCGCCTATCTCGGCCAGCAGGTTGAGGAAGCGGTTGCGCTCCTCCGGGTCCAGACCCGCCGTCGGCTCGTCGACGATGATCAGACGGGGGTTGCCGATCAGGGCCTGGGCGATGCCGAAACGCTGGCGCATCCCGCCCGAGAACCCGGCCAGCGCCTTCTTGCGGACGGTCCACAGATTGACCTGGTTTAGCAGGGCCTCGACCGTCTGCTTGCGCTCCTTGGCCCCGGCGATCCCTTTCAGCACCGCCATATGGTCCAGCATGTCGTAGGCCGAGACGCGCGGATAGACCCCGAAGTCCTGGGGCAGGTACCCCAGCGTGCGGCGCAGCAGTTCCGGCTGGCGGATCACGTCGATGTCGCCGAAGCGGATCTCGCCCGAGGTCGGGCTTTGCAGGGTGGCGATCGTCCGCATCAGCGTCGACTTGCCCGCCCCGTTCGGACCCAGCAGGCCGAACATCCCGGTCGGGATCGTCAGGCTGACGTCGTCCAGCGCCCGTGTGCCGTTGCCATAGACGTGCACGAGATTGTTGATCGTCAGCATGAAGCGCCCCCACAGTGTCAAAGAGACTTCACATTGAAGGATTCATCGTCCGCGCTTCAAGTTAAAGATCAGACAGAAACGCCGAACGACGATATCGGACGACCCGCCGTGAAGGCGAGCCGCCCTCCCCCAGTCTTCCGTCCCTTCCGACCATGAGGCCCGGCCTGCAGACGCCTATTCGGCGAACCATTTCAACGTGATTCCAGCCGTCAGCGGCCGCAGCGGCGTACTGGCCAGGGCCTCGGGCAATCGGAACGGATCGCCGAACGAAAAGGTGTTCGCCTCGGTGTCGAACGGGTTGTCGACGAAGGCCGTGACGGCCCAGCGCTCGGCTTCAAATCCGGCGGACACGCGCCCCGTCACATAGTCGCCCATGCGGTTGCGTTTCTCCGCGTCGAAGGTCAGACGCGAGGGGCCGACATAGGCCAGATGCCCCTCGGCGAAGACGCCGATGTCGCGCCAGATCGGGCGACGATAGACGGCCGTGAGGTTGGCGGACGTCTTGGGCACGCCCGGCAGACCAGCGTCGCCCCGCGAGTTGAAACTGGCGCTCGGACGGGTGATTTCCGGATTCGCGAACAGCGCATTGGCGCGGATCTCCAGCCCTTCCGTAGGACGCCAGGCCGTTTCGAATTCCAGTCCCCTGTTGGCCCCGTCGCCAACATTGACGACATAGGCCAGACCGCTGGGCAGGAACTGGTCGCTTTGCATGTCGCGCCAACGCGCCATGTAGATCGCAACCCGCGTGTGGAGACGGCCCTCCCACAGCGTCGCCTTGGCCCCGGCTTCGTAGTTCCACAGGGTGTCGGCGCGGTATTCGCGCGCCGGAACGCCGACCGCCCCGGAGAAGGTCTGTGAAAGCGGCCCCGCCGTGTTGAAGCCGCCGGTCCGGTGGCCCTGGCTGACCTGGACATACATGTTCAGCGCGTCGTCGACACGATAGGCTAGGGCCAGCTTGGGCGACAGGCCCGACGCATCGGCCGCCCCCCGGAAGAAACGGCTTTCCTCCTGCTGGACCACGTCGGAAACGGTTTCGCGGCGCGAGCGATGGTAGCGGGCGCCGCCCACCAGGGTCAGATCCGGCGTGAGCTCCAGCGACGCCTCGCCGAACACGGCGACCTCGTTCATCTGGTCGTCGCGGTCCTCGGCGTAGACTACCGCGCGAACCGGCCGCAGCGCCGACATGGTCGTGTTCGACACCGTCGAGTTTACGGAGAAGAAGCCGCCGGCCAGCCAGCGCAGCCGCTCGGTATCCGGCGACGACAGGGTCGCCTCGCCCACGACCAGTCCGATGTCCCGGCCCTCGTCCAGCGCCCCGACCCGCGCCCCCGAGCCGAAGGCGCGAAGCGCGGACGAGGCGTCATAGCGGCTTTGGAACCTGTGGCTCACCGCTGCGATCGACGCGTCCAGCCGCCCCCAGTCGCCTTCGCCGGAGAGGGTCGCATAGGCTTCGCTGAAATCGTTGGCGTGGGGCTCGCGCACCAGGTTGGCCCGACGCAGCCCGCCCAGCACGCGGTAGACATAGTGGGTGTCTTCGGTGTCGATCGACTGATGAACTACGCCGGCGGTCAGGGACCAGTCGTCGCTCAACCGGGCCGTCGCCGCGAGACGACCGCCCCGCCGCGAGCCGTCGTTCACCCGGTGCAGGTTCAGGCTGACGTCGTTGATATAGCCGCTGTAGGTCTCCTGGTAGAGCGATCCCCTGACCCCCGCCCGGCCGCCGAAAAGAGGCAGGTTGCCGGTGACGGCGTAATCGCTGTTATCGCCGCCGGAGCGGGTGTGCGACTGGGTCAACGACAGGTCCAGAGCGTACCGGTCCAGGTCGGGGCGGTGGGTGATGGTGCGGACCACGCCGCCGATCGGACCGGTCCCGTAGAGCGTGCCCTGGGGCCCCCGCAGGATTTCGACGCGGTCGACGTCGATCAGTTTCAGGTCCGGGTCGGGCGCATTGTAGGTGATGGGGACGAAGTCCAGATACAGCGCCACCGTCGACTGGGTCAGACCGGTGAAGGCGCCGTCAGACATCCCGCGCAGCAGGATCTTGTTGCGACCCGAGCCCAGGTTGGTCACGGTCATCCCGGCCACCAGATACTTGATATCGTTCAGGTCCTGGACGCTGCCGCCGCTGATCTGGCTGGCCGAGATCGCCGTGACGGCCGTCGGCGCGCGTTGGGGTGCTTCAGGACGGCGCCCCGCGGTCACGATGACGTCGCTCACCTGCACGGCCTCCGGCGCAGGCGCCTCGGCTACGCGGTGCGGCGCGGGCGGAGTTGCGGCGGGCGTCGCCGGCGGGAGGCGGCGGATCAGCACGGCGCCGTCCCTGCGGATCACATGACGGCAGCCCGATCCGGCCAGCAGCCGGGTCAAGGCCGCATCGAGCTCCATACGGCCGTCCAGGGCGGGCGCGCTTCCCCGACAGGCCGTGATATCGCCGCCGAGCGAAGTCCGCGTCTGCAGGGCCAGGTCCAGAAGCGCGGCCTCGACCCTTTGGCGAGGAATGTGGAGGTCATAGGCGCGCGCCTGCCCCGCCTCTGCCTTAGGCGGAGAGGCCAGGGACGCCAGGGCGATGATCAGAAACGGCCCGAAGGCCGGGCGGACATCCCTCTGACGGCGGCGGCGAAAGTCAGCTCGCTTCACGCGCGGCCATACGCACTTCGTTCGGCGTTCGGGCTACGGCTATCGGGACGAAGTCCTGCAACTGGCCGAGCATCCCGGCCTCATCGCCGACTTGCAGGGCGCCGGTGAAATGCAGGGATCGAGCCGACGGCGCCACGGTGACCGGCTTGTCGAAATAGCGCGACAGGTCGTCCGCGACGGTCGTCAGCGCGGCGTCGCGATAGATCAGAATCCCCTGACGCCAGGTCGAGGCATCGCCGGGATCGACGCGGGACCGGACCGGGTCAGCCGCCCCGATCTGATCGATTTTCTGACCGGCGGTCAGCCGTACGGCTTTCCGATCCGTCGTCGAGGAGACGGCGACCACGCCCCGGTCCACGCTGACCGCGAACCGATCGTCGTGGTTCAGCACGTTGAAGGCGGTGCCCAGGACGCGGACGTCGTGATGCCCCGCCGAGATCACAAAGGGGCGGGCCGGGTCGTGGGCGACGTCAAACGCGGCCTCGCCGTCGGCCAGGGTCACCGACCGTTCGTTGCGGGCCATGCGGACGCTCAGTTCCGAACGCCGGTTCATGTGAATGACGGAGCCGTCCGCGAGCGTCAGGGTCCGGGGCGCCGTCTCTGTGCGATAGACCTGGGCCGCGGGCGTCTGGTCCAGCAGCGGCCACAGACCGACCGTCAGGACGACGACAGCCGCCGCCGCGACCGACGGAAACAGCCATGGACGCCGGGCGAAACGCCGTTGGACCGGTTGCGCCGCATCAAGCGGAACGGGCGCGTCGTCATTGGCGGCGTCCGCGCCGACGCCCGGTTCCAGATCGACCCACATCCGCTCCAGCGCGTCATAGGCGTGGCGATGCGCGTCATCGCCCTCGAGCCAGTCCTGAAATGCAAGCCAGTCAGACTCGAGGGCGTCGTCGTCTCTGAGGCGGGCGAACCAATGGAGCGCCTGATCATGCGTGGAGGGCAGCAGAGTCATGCGTTCGGAACCCCGACCCCCGCCGGACGGCCCGGCCTCAGATGTCTAGACGGCGCCGAAGGCCGTTCACCTCCACGACCATCGTTCCAAGGCGCGTGATAACGACCGCTCATCGCTGAACCCTCGCCGACAGGACCCGCAAGGCGTCCATCATGTGCTTCTCCACGGAGCTGCGCGAGATCTCCAGGCGGGCGGCGACCTCCGCGTAGCTGAGGCCGTCGAACTTGTGCAGGCGAAAGACCGTCTGGGTCTTCGGCGGAAGATGGGTCAGGGCGGCCATCAGCGCCGCCAGCCGCTCTCGTCCCGCGACCACGGCCTCGGCGGATGGGGCGTCGGCCATATCCTCGCCGCCGCCGGTCGCATGGTTGGCCAGACGCCAGGCCCCGTCTCGCGCCGCCGACGACCGGCCGGAACGCCAGCGATCCATCATGAGATTGGAAGCCAGGCGATACAGGAAGGCGCGGCAGTCGCGTACCTCCATCGCCGAATCCAGTCCGGCCACCTTGAGATACAGGTCCTGCATCAGATCCTCGATCTCGCCCGAGGGGCCCAGCCGGGCGCGGAAAAGCCGCGCCAACGCCTCTTTCTGCTCAAAATAGGTCACGACCAGCCGATGCCCTGTCGGACAGGCCGGAGCGCCGCTGGCGCAAGGATCGGCATGGCCGCCGCCTGAAATCATGTGCCGAGGATTCACCACAGAAATGACTAATGCCGCACATTTTCCCTGAGGCAAGACGGTAACGGCGCCGTCTTCCCCATGAGGCCGGTGTCATGCGGCCGGTGGGGCGTCGCAATGTACGATATTTGGCGGGTCGGTTTCGTTCGGCGTTCGCAGGCCAGCGTGCTGGACCGCGGCGGCGTGACGCCCGGCGAGGCGACCTGGCTTCCGCCCTGCGAGTCGACCTTTCAGTTCATCGCCGATCCGTTCGGCATCCAGCGCGACGGCCTTCTGACGATCTTCGTCGAGGCGTTCGACTACCGCGTCCGGCGCGGCGAAATTCACTACTACCAGTACGATCTCGACGACCGTCTGGTGGACCGGGGCGTGGCCCTGGCGGAGCCGTTCCACCTCTCCTATCCCAGCCTGATCGAGGACGACGGCGAGCTCTACATGCTGCCCGAGGGCTACAAGAGCGGGGCCCTGACGCTCTATCGCTGCGTCCGCTTCCCGGACCAGTGGGAGCCGGTCGAACGGTTGCTCGACGCGCCGGCGATCGACGCGACCGTGGTTCAGCACGGCGGACGGTGGTGGATGTTCTACGCCCTGCCCGGCCCCGACGACCGCGCCATGCGCGAACTGCACGTCGCCTGGGCCGACGCCCTGAAGGGCCCCTGGACGCCGCACCCGTCATCGCCGGTGCTGAACGGCTTCGAAACGTCGCGCCCGGGCGGAACGGCCTTCGAACATGACGGGGCGCTGCATCTGCCCGTGCAGGATTGCTCCGCCACCTACGGCGCGGCCGTCGAGGTGCTGCGCATCGACGAACTGACGCCGCAGCGGTTCAGCGCCAGCCGGGCGGCCCGTCTGGCTCCCGAAGGACTGCTGCCGGACCACGGCGACGGACTGCATACCTTTTCCGGCGCCGGCGACGTGACCTTCATCGACGTGAAGGGCATCCGCCGCTCGCCCGCTGAAGGCTGGATACGGACCCAGTTCAAGGTTCGCCGTCTGCTGGGCCTGAACGGGCCGCGCGCGCCGCAAACATCCCCCGCCGTCCTGGAGGTCGCTTGACCATGCGTATCGCCGTCGTCATGCCCCGCGGCTGCGTGATGTGCCGTGACAAGGCCAACTCCATGGAGACGGTCGTGCGGACCCTGTCCGAGTCGAGTCGCCTCCAGGGCGCGATCAAGATCATCTGCGACGCGGGCGCCGAGGTTCCCGCCGCCTTCGATCTGCTCACCGTGCCGGCCGGCCTGAGCAAGACCGCGCGCGCCGACGCGGTGGCGGCGATCCTGCGGGACTATGATCCGGACTATGTCGAATATCATCAGCAACTCGAATCCTCAGCGAGCCTGGCCCGCCGGTTTCCCGGCAAGACCCACGTCCTGTATCGACACACCCGGATGAAGCCGTCGCGCGGCCTGATCAACCGCCTGCGCTACGCCGCGCGGCTGCGGCGGTTCAATCGGCTGGTCTTCGTCAGTCAGGCCGCCCATGCCGAATTCGCGGTCGACTATCCCGCCTTCTCCGATCGCGTCTCGGTGGTGTGCAATCCGATCGACGTCGAGACCTGGCGCGCGGACCCCGGCCAGCGCGAAAAGCTGATCCTGTTTTCGGGCCGAGCCATGCAGGAGAAGGGCCTGGCTCATTTCTGCGAAGCGCTGGCGTCCGTTCTGGACCAGCGGCCCGATTGGCGCGGCGCTCTGATGCTCGGCGACTGGGAGCGCCACGAAACCTGGGCCCGACCCCACATCGAGACCCTGGCGCGCTTCGGCGACCGGGTGGAGATTCATCGCTCGGCCTCGCTCCCCGAGGTCATGGCGATGACGAAACGGGCC
Source organism: Brevundimonas sp. 2YAF1 (assembly GCF_052114745.1). Classification (NCBI taxonomy): domain Bacteria; kingdom Pseudomonadati; phylum Pseudomonadota; class Alphaproteobacteria; order Caulobacterales; family Caulobacteraceae; genus Brevundimonas; species Brevundimonas sp. 2YAF1. The sequence goes on from NZ_JBFRFI010000004.1 coordinate 231,622, forward strand.
GCGATCGCGGTGACGCCCTCCCTGGTCGCGGAGGCGATGGGCCTGACCGCCCTGGAAGCCCATGCGGCGGGCGCCGCGCTGATTTCATCCGGTCGAGGCGGGCTGCGCGAAGCCAGCGGACCGCACGCCGTCTATGTCGACCCGCCCCGCGGTCCGGCCCTGGCCGCCGCCATGTCGGCCTTGATCGACGACCCCGAGCGTCGTGTGGCGATGGCCCGCGCCGGACAGGATTTCGTCGCGAGGGTCCACGCGCCCGAGATCCGCGCAAGGCAACTCGACGACTTGCGGGACGACCTGACGGTCGCCGCCAGGCAGGAACGCGCTCTGACCGGTCGATCCGCCAAACCGCGAAACTCCGGCATGGTCTGGGCTCGGCGCGCCTCCGTAGGGGGGTAATAGTCGCCCGCCCGGCGCGGAGGAACCGCATTTCCTTTCGCTCTTGGATCAGAGCGGTCGCGCCTGCGGCTTGACGGCGCCCACGATTGCTTCTCAGCATAGCGATCGCGGGGGCGCGGGGCGTCTCGACGGGGGGCCGTCCTCTCAACCGCCGCTGTCAGGGGATCAGGTCAATGTCGAACGCCTTCAACGAGACGGGGATGATGGACCGGCGCGCGGCCCTGGCCGGCGGTCTGGCGCTGGCGACCGCCGGTTGCAGTTCCCTGCCCCGAGGCGGCGCGACGGCGTCCCGGGCGGACGTCTGGACCTTCGACCGGCTGTCGGCCATAGGCGGCCACGCCACCACGGTGGAAGGCGCTCCGCAACTGACGGATTCGCCCTTCGGCCGCGCCGTCCAGTTCGACGGCGTCGACGACGCCCTGTTCATCGACAACCACCCTCTGGCCGGCGCCGAACGCTTCACGTTCGAAGCCCTGTTCCGCCCCGACGGCGGGGCGCATGAGCAACGCTGGTTCCACCTTCAGGAAGCGCCGCCCGCGACCGGCGCCGAACAATGGCCCGGCACCCGGTTCCTGTTCGAGATCCGGGTCTATGGTCGCCAATGGTGCCTGGACGCCTTCACCAAGGGGCCGGGCTACAACGTCACCCTGATTTTCCCGGACAAGCTCCACCCCGTCGGCGAGTGGGCCCATGTCGCCCAGACCTACGACGGACATATGTATCGCAGCTACGTCGACGGCGTGCTGCAGGGCGAGGCCCCGCTGGCGTTCCAGCCCCAGGGCCCGGGGGCATCGTCGATCGGATGCCGCTTCAATCGCCTGAACTATTTCAACGGCGCCGTGCGCGCGGCGGCCTTCTCGCATCAGGCGCTGGAACCCCGGTCGTTTTCGTTGTTGAAGTCATGACACCGGTTTCTTTCGGTTTTGCGCCAACCACGAGACTCTCATGCTGACACGCCGATCCGCCGTCCTCGCGGGCCTGGTCGCCGCCGCCATCCCTAAGCCGGGCCTGACGCGTCCAGCCTCGGCCCCGCGCGTGACGACGACCGCCGGCCCGGTTGTCGGTCGGCGCCAAGACGGGATCAGCGTCTTCAAGGGCGTCCGCTACGGCGCGCCGACGCAGCGCTTCCAGCCGCCCGAGCCGCCGACGCCGTGGCGCGATCCGGCCCCCGCCTTCGACTATGGCGCCGCCAGCCCCCAGCGGGGCGATGAACCGAACCAGAGCGAAGACTGCCTCTTCCTCAACGTCTGGACGCCGGGCCTCGACGCGGGACGTCGCCCGGTCATGGTCTATATCCACGGCGGCGCCTATTCGTCGGGATCGGGGTCTGATCCCCTCTATGACGGGACACGTCTGTCCACGCGCGGCGACGTGGTGGTGGTGACGCTGAACCACCGGCTGAACGCCCTGGGCTACGCCTATCTGGCGCGGCTGACGCCGGGGTTCGAGGACTCGGGCAACGTCGGCCAGTTGGATCTGATCCTGGCCCTGCGCTGGGTGCGCGACAATATCGCGGCCTTCGGCGGCGATCCCGACCGCGTCATGCTGTTCGGCCAGTCGGGCGGCGGGGCCAAGACCGCCACCCTGATGGCCATGCCCGCCGCGAAAGGCCTGTTCCACCGCGCCGCCACCATGAGCGGCCAGCAGGTCACGGCCTCCGGCCCCGTCAACGCCACGACGCGGGCGACCGCCTGGCTGAAGGCGATGGGCCTGACGCCGGATCGCGCCGCCGAAGCCGTAACCCTGCCCGTCGAACGGCTGCTGGAAGCGCAGACGGTCGAGGACCCGATCCTCGGCTATGGCGGGCTCTATTTCGGGCCGGTGCTGGATTTCCGCAGCCTGCCCCGCCACCCCTTCTATCCCGACGCGGCGCCGCAGAGCCTGAGCATTCCGATGATCATCGGCAATGCGCGCGAGGAAACCCTGGGCTTCATGGGCGACGATCCGCGCAACCTCGGCCTGACGTGGGAGACGCTGGCCACGCGCCTGACGCCCGGCGTCATGCGCATCGACATCACGCCGGAAGCCGTCATCGACGGCTATCGCCGGATGCACCCCGACTGGTCGCCGGATCAGGTCCTGATCGCCGCCACCACCGCCGGACGATCCTGGCGCGGCGCGGTGATCGAGGCCGAGGAAAGGGCCAAGGCGGACGCCCCCGCCTGGGTCTATCAACTGGACTTCCCCGGCACGACCGCGTCAGGCCGCCAGGGAGCCTTCCACACCGCCGACATTCCCCTGGTGTTCGATAACGTGAACGCCGCCGGATCGCGCACCAACGGGCCGGGCGCGCAAGCCGTCGCCGACCGGATGAGCGACGCCTTCATCGCCCTTGCCCGCCACGGCGATCCCAACCATGCGGGCCTGCCGCGCTGGGATCGCTATGAGCTGCCGATGCGCCAGACCCTGCTGTTCGACGTGAACCCAAGGATGGCCCACGACCCGCGCGGCGACGAGCGGGCCTTCTTCTCGGCCATCCCCTACATCCAGCCGGGGACCTAGAGGGGGAAGTCCAGACGGGCGGCCCAGGCGCGCGCCAGTTCGGGCCAGACCTGAGCCGGCCGCCCCTGGATCAGACGCACGCCGAAGCCGTGCCCGCCCTCCTGGAACAGATGGGCCTCGACCTTTACCGACGCCGCCTTCAGCGTGGTGAGCAGTTGCAGGCTGTTCTCGACCGGGACCGAGGCGTCGTCCATCGCGTGCAGCAGGAAGACCGGCGCCGCCCCGGTCCAGTTCATCCGCTCCAGCGAATAGGCGGCGACCTGCTCGACCGAGGGCGAAGCCCCCAGCAGGTGGTCGCGCGAACCGGCGTGCGCATGGGGATCGGCCATGGTCGCCACCGGATACATCAACACCGTCAGATCGGGCCGCAGCGACACCTCGTCCGCCGCATCGACCGGCGCATAGGCCCCGTCCGTCCGCGCGCTGGCCAGCCCGGCCAGATGCCCGCCCGCCGAAGCGCCCAGCACCGCGATCCGGTCGGGCCGGACGCCGAACTCGGCCGCCCGGCTGCGGATCAGGCGGATCGCCCTCTGCGCGTCCTGCAAGGGCGCGTCCGGCCCCGCCGCCCATCCGTCAGCCGGCAGGCGATAGCGCAGGACGAAACAAGTCGTGCCGCTGGCGGCGAAGACCCGCGCCACGTCGAAGCCCTCCTTGTCCAGCACCGACCAGCGATAGCCGCCGCCGGGGATCAGCAGCATGGCCGAGCCGTTCGGGCGCTCGGGCCGCATCACCGTCATGATCGGATCGGTCGTGTATTGGGCGTAACGATCGCGATAGGCGGGATCGGTCGACCGCTCGGGCACGATGGGAACCACCGTCACCCCCTCGCCGCCCGGCGCGCCGTTCGGCCACAGCCGGACCATCTCGGTCGGATCGGGCGGCGCCACGGTCTGCACCCGCACCGCCGATGCTGCGGGCAGACCCGCCGCCAGAGCCGGGGCCGCCGCCCCCATGATCAGCAAACCGCGTCGGTTCACGTCCATTCCCGCCTCCTGCTGGAATTGAAGAAGGGCGCCCGCCCCCTCGGACGAGCGCCCTTCGCGGCCTCAGGTCATCAGACCTTGGCCAACTCGTATCTCGGCGAGATCAGGTGGATGACCAACAGGGCCACCAGATAGGCCGAACCCGCGACCACGAAGATCGGGGTGTAGGTGCCGATCTTGTCCAGCACGAAGCCGGCGTACTTGGCCATGATCATGCCGCCGATGCCGCCCAGCATGCCGCCGATGCCGACGACCGAGCCCACCGCCGAACGCGGGAAGACGTCGCCGGGGAAGGCGTAGAGGTTGGCCGAGAAGCCCTGGTGGGCCGCCGTGGCCAGGCCGATGATCAGCACCGCCAGCCAGACGTTGGAGGCGAAGGCGGCGAAAGCCACCGGCATGGCGCACAGGGCGCAGATCAGCATGGTGGTCTTGCGGGCCCGGTTCAGGCTCATGCCCCGGTGCATCAGCCGCGACGACAGCCAGCCGCCGCCGACCGAACCGACATCCGACATCAGATAGATGGCCACCAGCGGCGGGCCGAAGGTCTTGAGGTCCAGGCCGTAACGTTTGCCCAGGAAGTCGGGCAGCCAGAACAGGAACATCCACCAGATCGGATCGATCAGGAACTTGCCGCCCGCATAGGCCCAGGTCTCCTTGACCGTCAGCAGCTTCTTCCAGCCGATCTTCTCGGCCGGATCGGCCGGGTCCTGCTCGATCCAGGCCAGTTCGGCCGCCGTGACCTTCTTCTGCTCACGCGGACGGCGATAGACCAGCAGCCAGATCGGCAGCCAGACCAGACCCATCAGGCCGGTGATGACGAAGGTCATCTGCCAGCCGAAGGTCAGCACCAGGAAGGGCACCAGCAACGGGGTGACGATGGCGCCGATATTGGTGCCGGCGTTGAACAGGCCGGTCGCCAGGGCGCGTTCCTTCTTGGGGAACCACTCGGCCACGGCCTTGATGCCGCCGGGGAAGCCGCCGGCCTCGCCGACGCCCAGAACCACGCGCGCCATGATGAAGTGCGACAGGTCGCGCGCCGCGCCGTGCATCATGTGGCCGATCTGCCAGATGAAGAAGGCGGCGCCGAAGCCCCAGCGCGCGCCGACCTTGTCCATGATCCGGCCGAAGCACAGATAGGCCACGGCGTAGGAGGCCTGGAACCAGAAGACGATGTCGGCATAGTCCGTCTCGGACCAGCCGAACTCCGCCGACAGGGTCGGCTTCAGCACGCCGATCATCTGCCGATCGACGTAGTTGATGACCATGGCCGCGAACAGCAGCCACATGATCAGCCAGCGGTATTTGCCTTGCGGGGGGGCCAATACGGTGATCGGCGCCCTCTCGTCAGGTGCGGCGGTCGAAGCGTCTCTCATGATGCGAACCCATTCCCTTGATTTCCTCGGCGCGCCCCGTCTTCTTGGCCGCTCTGAACGGCGGACGGGTTCGCGCTGTATTGATGACTAGCCCGGCGATTGCTGCGGCGCAGCCTTCACCACCGTGCAGCGGATTTCTCCCACGCCTTCGAAAACGCACGTCGATTGGCTGCCGGCATAGACGCGATGAACGCCGGTCACGGCGCCGGTCGACACCAGGGTCCCCGCCGTCAGCGGACGGCCCCAGCGGGCGCAGTGCTCCAGCAGGAAGCGCACCGATTCCAGCGCGCCGCCGGCCAAGGAGGTCGAGCCGCCCCGACCGACGCTGACCCCGTCGATGACGGTCTCGACCTGAATCGCGTCCAGCCGGTCGCGCCAGTCGGTCAACTCCGGCCCGATCACCAGGCCGCCGTTATTGCCGAAATCCGAGGCCACCACGGCCGAACCCAATTCGTTGATGGCCGACAACGGGCTGCCCGCCAGTTCCACGCCGATGAAGACGGCGTCGATCTGATCGGCCGCCTCTTCAATGGTCCAGTCGGTCTTGGCGGGATCCGTGTCGGCGCCGATGCGAGCGATGAACTCGGCCTCGACCGCCGCGAAGCCGCCCTCGATGGCGGGCAGCGGCGTCGGCGCCTCATCCGTGGACCAGACATTGCCGGCGAAGATGGCGCCGGCCAGACGGTGGATGCCCAGGGCCGGCTGCTGCGCCGGCGGCACGCCGCCCACTTTCCAGCCGACGACCCGGTCCGGGTAGAGGGCGATCGCCGCGTCCTGAATGGCGTAGGCGCGGGCCAATTGCTGGGGAAGGTCGCCCGGATAATCAGGCACGGCGCGCGCGGCGAGGCGCGCCCTCACGAAGGCCTCGGCGACGGCCCGATCCGCGCTCAGCGTGTGGTCAGGAGCCGTCGTCATGCGCGGCGCTCCGAAGGAATGGTCAGGTCGGTCAAATGACGCCCCATTGGAAAACGCCGGATAATGGGGGGCTTAGGAAACCGGTGTCAATCCGCCTTGAAAACACCCCATGGCGCGCGGCGCCCGGCGGGGCTATGCCTTATGGTCCAACACGAGCACGAGAGGGAACGCCTTTGTCGGAAGACGATTCGCGGCCGGCGAAATCGGGCAAGCGCGCCACCATCAACGACGTCGCCCGGGTGGCGGAGGTCTCCAAGAAGACCGTTTCGCGCGTCATCAACCAATCGCCCTTCGTGCGCGAGGATACGCGTGAGCGCGTCCAGGCGGCGATCGACGAACTGGGCTTCATTCCGGATCCGCAGGCGCGCGGCCTGGCCTTCCGACGCTCCTTCCTGGTCGGCCTGATCTACGACCAGCCCAGCCCGACCTATATCGTCAACATGCAGCAGGGCGTGCTGGACTCGCTAAAGGGCTCGGGCCTTGAACTGGTGGTCCACCCCTGCAGCCGCAACTCCCCCACCCTGCTCAAGGACATCCGCGGCTTCGTCGAACGCCAGCGCCTGTTCGGCGTCATCATGCCGCCGTCGGTGTCCGAGGACGAAACGGTGATCGAACTGCTGCGAGAACTGGACTGTCCCTATGTCCGGATCGCCTCGCTGGCGCTGGACGAACCGCAGAACATGGTCGTGACCAACGACTGGATCGGCGCCGCGGAAGCCGCACGGCATCTCGCCGACCTCGGCCATCGCCGCATCGCCCTGGTGCGCGGCCTGGCCTCCTTCCGGTCGTCCGCCGTGCGCGGTCAGGGCTTTATCGACGCCCTGGCAGAACGCGGCATCGTCCTGCCGCCCGCCTATGATCGGCAAGGCGCCTATACGTTCGAATCGGGCGTCGAGGCCGGCCACGCCCTGCTGTCCCTGCCCGAACCGCCGACCGCGATCTTCACCCTGAACGACGACATGGCGCTGGGCGTGATGCAGGCGGCGCGCGAACGCGGCATGGAGTTGCCCCGCGACCTGTCGGTGGTCGGCTTCGACGACCTGCCCATGGCCGCGCGGGTCTGGCCCAATCTGACATCCGTCCGCCTGCCCATCCGCGAGATGGGTCGGATGGCGGCCGAGAAGCTGCTGGCCCCCATGCGCGGCGTCGATCCCGCCAAGCTGGAACAGCCCGAGGTCCGCCCGGCCCTGGTGGTGCGCAACTCGGCCGTGCCCTTGGGATATTGATCCGGTTTGCAACGACAAGGGCGGTCGGCGCTCATGATCCTGCGCGCCGACCGCCTGTTTCTTAAGCCGTTTCGAGCGCGGATTACGCGCTGACGACGCCCTTCAGATACTCGCGAATGCCCTCGTCGGTGGCGTTGGCGAAGAAGTATTCCTGGAACTTTTCGCCGGCCACGGTCGCCTTGAGCAGATCCTGGTCGATGGACTTCAGGACGGTCAGCATGTCGTTGCAGGTGACGGCCTTCAGATCCTTCAAGATGCCGCGGTTCTTGCGCATGATCTCGGCGCGTTCACGCGGATAGCCCAGACCCCGCTCGCCATCGAACAGCTTGCGATAGACGTCCTGAAGGTTCAACTCGGCCGCCCAGCCGAAGCCCTTGGCGTAGGGCATGGAGATGGCGTTGCCGTCGTTGATCTGGCCGAATAGGAAGGCGTCGGTGGGATCGATGACCAGGCCGCAGAAGACGCCGGGCATGGAGTTGGAGGCCAGCATGGAGCCCATGCCGGTGCCGCAGCCCGTGACGACGAAATCGGCGGCGCCCGAGTTCAGCAGGATGCCCGCCAGAAGCCCGTTCATGACGTAGGTCAGCGAAGCCTTGTCCTCTGGCGCATACATTCCATAGTGGAAGACTTGATGGCCCAGGGGTTCTGCGACGGCGGTCAGGGCGGCGTGCACCGCCTCGCTCTTCGCAGCCTGGCTGTTTTCGATGATGAGCGCGATTTTCATTGGGTTTCCTCTCGGGAGAAGACAGTCTGCTGCCGACTGTCGGCGAATTTCGGACGCCCCAGATGCGACGAGGCAGCGTGAGCGGTCCAGAGATGTTTTCAGCTATGGCCTAGCCATCTACGCCGGTATATGACACCGGTTTCCTACACAGACAAGCCGGGTCCAATCTCGGCGCCGAATGACATCTAGAGGAAATGTCCACGCCATGAGCAATCCGTTCGATCTGACCGGCAAGGTCGCGCTGGTCACCGGCGGCAACACGGGTCTGGGTCAAGGCATCGCCCTGGCCCTGGCTGCTGCGGGCGCCGACGTCGCGTCGGTCGCCCGTCGCGCGTCGGACGACACGGTCGGCAAGGCGCTGGCCAAGGGCCGCAAGGCCGTCTCCATCCAGGCTGACCTGACCTCGATCGAACCGGTCGAGCGGATTCTGGACGAGGCGACCGCCGCCCTCGGCCCCGTCGACATCCTGGTGAACAACGCCGGCATCATCCGCCGCAATGACGCCGTGGACTTCACCGAGCAGGACTGGGACGACGTCATGAACGTCAACCTCAAGGTCCTGTTCTTCCTGAGCCAGGCCACGGCCAAGCGAATGATCGCCGACCAACGCGGCGGCAAGATCATCAACACCGCCTCCATGCTGTCCTATCAGGGCGGCATCCGCGTGCCGTCCTACACCGCGTCGAAATCCGGCGTGGCGGGCCTGACCAAGCTGATGGCCAACGAGTGGGCCAGGCACGGCATCAACGCCAACGCCATCGCGCCGGGCTACTTCGCCACGGACAACACCCAGGCGCTGCAGGACGACCCGGTGCGCTCCAAGGAAATCCTGGGCCGCATCCCGGCTGGGCGCTGGGGCGATCCCTCCGACATCGGCGGCGCCGCCGTCTTCCTGGCCAGCCGCGCCAGCGACTATGTGCAGGGCATCACCCTGCCGGTCGATGGCGGCTGGCTGGCGCGCTGATCCCGCGCTAGCGTCCAGACCATGAGCCAAGATCAGCAAGCAGCGAACGGGCCTCAAGCCGCGAGCGACCGCGTCGCGAGCATTGGCTCCAGGAATGGTCGTATCCTCTGCTTCGGCGAGATGCTGCTGCGGTTCAGCCCGAACCAGAACGAGTTGTTGCTGCAGTCCCCTGCCCTGACCGCGCGTCCGGGCGGGGCCGAGGCCAATGTCGCCGTCGCCTTGGCCCGCTTCGGCGCGCCGGCGGCGATGGCGACCGTCCTGCCCGACAACGCCCTGGGTCAGGCTGCGCGCGACGAGGTCCGGCGCTACGGCGTGGACACCACGCCCATCGTCTTCACCCCCGGCCGCATGGGCCTCTATTTCCTGACGCCCGGCGCCGTTCGCCGTCCGTCAGAAGTCCTCTACGACCGCGCCGGTTCGGCCTTTGTCGAGCGCGTCGCCGACGCCTTCGACTGGGACGCCCTGCTGGACGGCTATGAGTGGCTGCACGTTTCCGGCGTGACCCCCGCCACCGGACCGAACGGCTCGCGCGCGGCGGTCGAACTGGTCGAGGCCGCTGTCCGCAACGGCGTCCGCGTCAGCTACGACGGCAATTTCCGCGGCAAGCTGTGGGAGCAATGGGCCGGTGATCCGCCCGCCACCCTCGGCAAGATGCTGGCCGGGGCCGAGATCGCCTTCGCCGACGACCGCGACTTCGCCCTGGTGCTGAAGACAAACTTCGACGACACCGATCCCCATGCGCGCCGCCGCCTGGCCGCCGCCGCAGCGTTCAAAGCCTTCCCCCGCCTGCAACGCATCGCCTGCACCCTGCGGGTTCAGGAAAGCGTCGCGGATCAGGCCCTGTCCGCCGTCATGCTGACGCGCGGCCCCGACGGCGACGTGATCGAAACCTGCGCCGACGCCCTGCATATGACCGGCGTCGTGGACCGGGTCGGCGGCGGCGACGCCTTCGCCTCGGGCGTGCTGTTCGGCCTGTGGAGCGGCTGGTCGGATCAGGAAGCGCTGGACTTCGGCCTGGCGGCGGCGGGCCTGAAGCACTCGGTGCCCGGCGACTTCAATCTGTTCACCGCCGCCGAGGTGCGCGCGGCCATGGGCGACGGCGGCTTCGACATTCGCCGCTGACGGTTTCGTGAAATCCAAGACGATTTCAGCCGCGCTTCCGCACTAGGAAACCGGTGTCATTCGTGATTAGCTTCGCCACTGCAAGCAGCCGTCAGAGCTGCGAGGCGACGCATCCGAGGAAGATACCCCCATGTCTGCACAGACCATGAACCGCCGCGCCCTGCTGGCCGCCGGCGCCGCCGCGACCTTCACGGCCGCCTCCGCCCCCGCTCTGGCGAAAACCGTTATGCAGGCCGCGCCCGACCGCGCCGCCGTCCTGGCCACGATGAAGCGCGCCGCCCGGTTCATGACCGACGAGGCCGCCGTCGAGGGCGGCTATGTCTGGAACGTCCTGCCCGACTTCTCGCGCCGTTGGGGCGAACTGGAAGCCTCGCCGACCATCATCTGGGTCCAGCCCCCCGGCACGGCGACCGTGGGCCATCTCTACCTCGACGCCTATCACGCCACCGGCGACGAGCAGTTCTATGAGGCCGCCAAGTCCGCCGCCGACGCCCTGGTGCGCGGCCAGCATCCAGCCGGCGGCTGGAACTACGTCATCGACACGGCAGGCGAGGAATCGCTGAAGCGCTGGTACGCCACCTATGGCAAGAACGCCTGGCGGATGGAGGAATTCCACCGCTACTACGGCAACGCCACCTTCGACGACGCCGGCACGGCCGAGGCCTCGCAGTTGCTGCTGCGGGTCTATCTGGAGAAACGCGAGCGCAAGTATCGCGCCCCGCTGGACAAGGCGATCCAGTTCGTCCTCGACGCCCAGTACCCGAACGGCGGCTGGCCCCAGCGCTATCCCTTCGTCGAGGGCGGCGGCCTTCACGGCAAGCCGGACTACACCCCCTACATCACCTTCAACGACGACGTGGCGGGCGAGAACCTAGAGTTCCTGCTCTACGCCTATCACGGCCTGGCGGTGAACGGTCGCGGCGATCCGCGCCTGCTGGACGCCATCCATCGCGGCATGGACATCTATGTGAAGACCCAGCAGCCGATGCCGCAACCGGCCTGGGGGCTGCAGCACTTCCCCGACACCCTGAAGCTCGCCGGCGCCCGCACCATCGAGCCCCAGGCCTTCGCCACCCACACCACCGGCGCCAACATCAAGTCGATGCTGGGCTTCTATCGCCTGACCGGCGACCGCAAATACATCGCCCGCCTGCCCGAGGCGCTGGACTGGCTGGATCAGGTGAAGACGCCGCAAAACCTGATCGCGCCGGGCCGCACCCATCCGACCTTCATCCTCGAGGGCGCGAACACCCCGGTCTATATCCACCGGCGCGGATCCAACATCACCAACGGCCAGTATTACGCCGACGAGAACCCGAACAATCTGATCGTCCACTACGGCTCGTTCCGCAACGTCGACACCGCCGCCCTGCGCCGCGAGTACGAGGAACTGGCCGCGAAAACGCCCGAGGACGTCAGCCGCCACTCGCCGCTGAAGGCCCGCCCCGGCACGCTGCACCTGCCGAAATACTTCACGCTTCAGGACGTGGACGTCTGGGATATGTCCTCGGACGCGCGCCGCCTCGCCCGCCCTGCCCCCGGCCGCGCCGCCGAACTGGTCGCGGGTCTGAACGCGCGCGGCTACTGGCCGTCGCCCCTGACCACGACCTCCAACCCCTATATCGGCGAGGCCCCGGCGGCGGTGACGGGCGGCGAGTATCAGACCACCCGCGTCGGCGACCTGTGGGACACCTCGCCTTACAACACCGACTATCCGGTCGAATGCGTCTCGACCCAGGTCTTCATCAAAAACATGGGCGAACTGATCGAGACCCTGGCGGGGTAAGCCCCTTCCGTCATCCCGGAAGCCCGCAGGGCTATCCGGGACCCAGGCGTCAGCTCTTGCCCGTCATCGCCCCCGCTGAACCCCGCCGCCTGGGTCCCGGATCTACGGCTCGCCAGCGAGCCTTCGTCCGGGATGACGGCAGAGAGGCGACTGCACGCCATTCACGGCCAGCCATCCTAGCTGCGCGCCGCAACCCCTTGAAATCAAACCGATCACGTCATTTTCGACGCCATTTGCCCGCCCTGGCGCCCAGGGCTGGCAGACTATGCGCGTTCTTTGACATCGCCGCCCGCCATCGTCCGCCCCGCCAGGACCCCGGCTCCCCCTCCCGGATCGCCAAGGCCCCTCCGCCGTCCCGCCCCCGATTGCACCAATTGCACTGTTTTTTTCGCCGCACCGTGCAATCCGCCCCCGGAAACACCTCCAGCTTGAGACCTCACCCCCCCTTCTCCCGTCATCCCCGGCCTTGTGCCGGGGATCCAGAGACTCGACCTCAACAAGGGTCCACGGCGCGTTCCAGTCCCGAACGTCGCGGTTCTGGATTCTCGGCACAGGGCCGAGAATGACGCATAGAATCTGAGAGCCCCCTACAGATACGCCCCAACCTGCCAGGGCACGAACTCGTTGTCGCCGATACCCAGCGCCTCCGACTTCGACGGCTCGCCCGAGGCCACGGCCAGCATCCTCTCGAAGATGGCCTGACCCACCGCCTCCATCGCCGTGCCCGTCAAAACCGGCGAGGCGTCGATGTCCATGTCCTCGTCCATCCAGTTCGCCAGCTTGGCGTTGGAGGCGACCTTGATCGATGGCGCGGGCTTGGCGCCGAAGACCGACCCCCGCCCCGTGGTGAAGACAATCAGATTGGCGCCCGAAGCGATCTGCCCGGTCGCCGAGCAGGGATCATAGCCGGGGCTGTCCATGAAGCTGAGGCCCTTGGCCGTCAGCGGCTCAGCATAGCCGATCACATCGTTCAGCGGGGTCGAACCCGACTTGGCGACCGCGCCCAGCGACTTCTCCAGAATGGTGGTCAGGCCGCCCTTCAGATTGCCGGGCGACGGGTTGTTGTTCAGTTCCATGCCGTGCTTGTCGGCATAGGCGCGCCACCATTCCAGACGCGCGTTCAGCTTGTCCGCCACGCCTTGCGACGCCGCACGGCGCAGCAGCAGGTGCTCCGCGCCCCAGATCTCGGGCGTCTCCGACAGCATAGCCGAGCCGCCGTGCGCGACCAGCAGGTCGACCGCCGCCCCCAGCGCCGGATTGGCCGTCACGCCGGACCAGCCGTCCGACCCGCCGCATTGCAGACCGACCGTCAGGTGCGAGGCTGACACCGGCTGGCGCTCGACCTTGGCGGCCTCGGCGACCAGCTCGCGGACCACCTCGATCCCCGCCTCGATGGCGCGGGCCGTGCCGCCGGCCTCCTGAATGGTCAGGGCGCGAAGGCGCGGTCCCGCCTCCAGCCCCTCGTTGGCCAGCCAGGCCGGGATCTGGTTGGCCTCGCAGCCCAGACCGACGATCAGGATGGAATGGAAGTTCGGGTGCCGGGCATAGCCCGCCAGCGTCCGCTGCAGCAGGGTCGTGTCGCTCGACAGCGAAGAGCCCCCGCACCCGCCCTGATGGGTGAAGGCCACCACCCCGTCCACGCCCTTGGGCAGGCTGGCGTCCGGGAAGGCGTCGGCGATCCGCCGCGCCACCGTGGCCGAGCAGTTCACGCTGGTCAGGACGCCAATATAGTTGCGCGTCCCCACCCGACCGTCCGCTCGAACAATGCCGTTGAAGGTGGCGCCCGTCAGAGGCTCCGGTGTCCGTACATCCGCCCCGACCTCGGCCTCACGCCCGTCCTCGGCCATGGCCAGGTTGTGGACGTGGACATGATCCCCGACCGCGATCGCCGCCTTGGCTCGCCCGATCACCTGACCATAGCGACGGACCAGCCCGCCCGCCTCCACCGCGCGCCGGGCGATCTTGTGCCCGGTGGCGATGTCAGCGCCAGCCGGCGCATCCAGCCCCTCGGGCACATCGCCGGTCGCAATATCGTCCAGCGCGATGGCGACATCGTCAGCGGGGTTCAGGATCAGGACGCGGCTCATGATCTACTCCGTCACCCGGCGAGCGGCCTCGACCGCGCCGTGCTCTCTCAACGACAGGAAGGCGCCCGTCACCGCCTCGACAAAGCGCCGATCGGTCGCCAGGGCCTCGGGGAAGACCGCCGACAGGGTCAGCAGGGCGCGGACCTCGGCCTCGTCGTTCTCCGACGCCGCGATCAGTTCGGCGGTGCGGGCCGCCAGCGGGTCGTCGACCACCACAGCCTCGCCGCTCTCGGTCACGCCCTCCTGCCAGCGCATCCAGGCCGCGACGCCCAGCGCCATGGCCTCGATGCCCATTCCTTTAGAATCTGGCCCGGCCGCCAACCGTTCAGCGGCCCCCGCCAGAAGCCGCTGAGGCAGCTTCTGCGACCCATCCATGGCGATCTGGCGCGTCCGGTGCATCAGGGCCGAGTTGGAGAACCTAGCCATCAGCTCGTCGCGATAGGCCGCCACGTCCAGCCCCGGCGGCGGGTTCAGCGTCGTCTGCGCCTCGTCCCACAGGGCCTCAATGAAGGCGCGGAAAGCCGGGACCGCCACGGCCTCATGCACATGCTCATAGCCCGACAGAGCGCCGAGGTAGGCGATGGCCGAATGGGAGCCGTTCAGCAGGCGCAGCTTGGCGTCCTCCCACGGCTCGACCGCGTCCGTCAGTTGCACACCGAAGGCCGCAAAGTCAGGCCGCTCGCCCGCGAACCAGTCCTCGATCACCCACTGGGTAAAGGGCTCGGCCTTGACCATGCCCTGGTCCTCGACGCCGAGGCGGGCCGTCAGGCGGGCCACATCGTCGGGCGTGGTCGCCGGCACGATCCGGTCGATCATGGTCTGGGGGAAGGCCCCCTCGGCCTCGATCCAGTCGGCCAGAGCCGGGTCGATCCGCCGGGCCATGGCGATGACCCCGGCCCGGATACGCTTGCCGTTGTGCGGAAGGTTGTCGCAGCTGATGACGGTAAAGGGCCTCAGCCCCTTCGCCTTGCGCGCCCGCAGCGCCGCGACGATGAAGCCCGGGGCGGTGCGCGGGGCTTCAATGCCCGCCAGATCGGCCGCCACATCCGGATCATCCAGCAGCAGGTCTCCCGTCGCCGGATCGAGCCGATAGCCCTTCTCCGTCACCGTCAGGGTGACGATGTGGACCTCGGCTTCGGCCATGGCCGCGACCAGGGCGGCGGGGTCTTCCGGCCCCACCAGAACCCCACGCCCGGCCCCGATCACCCGCAGATGCTCCTCCGCCCCGTCGCGCACGACCAGGGTGTAGAGCCCGTCCTGCGGCTTCAGTTGGTCCCGCACCCCCGGCGACCGCAGCGAGGCCCCCAGCACGCCCCAGCGCAGGTCGCCGCTGGCCAGGGCGTCGTCAAAGACCACCGCCTGATGCGCCCGGTGGAAGGCGCCGATGCCCAGATGGACCACGCCGGTCTTGACCTGGCTGCGGTCATAGACCGGGCGCGCGACCTCTCCGGGCAGGCCCGCCAGGACCGCGTCATTCAGACGGGTCACAGCTTGTAGGCCGCCTTGACCAGGCCATAGGTCAGGGCGTGGGCCAGTTCGTGGGCCTCGTCCTCTTCCATCCGATGCTCGACCACCAGCTTGGCCAGGAAGCCGCAGTCCATCCGCCGGGCCACGTCGTGGCGCGCCGGGATCGACAGGAAGGCCCGCGTGTCGTCGTTGAAGCCGACCGTGTTGTAGAAGCCCGCCGTCTCGGTCGCCTGTTCGCGGAAGCGACGCATCCCCTCGGGGCTGTCGTGGAACCACCAGCTCGGGCCCAGCTTCAACGCCGGATAGTGGCCGGCCAGCGGAGCCAGTTCGCGGCTGTAGCTGGTCTCGTCCAGCGTAAACAGGATCAGGGTCAGGCGCGTGTCCGAACCGAACCGATCCAGCAGCGGCTTCAGCGCCCGTACGTAGTCGGTGCGGGTCGGAATATCGCAGCCCTTGTCGCGCCCGAAGCGGTTGAAGACTGTGGCCGAATGGTTGCGGAAACTGCCGGGGTGAAGCTGCATCACCAGGCCGTCCTCGACCGACATGGCGGCCATCTCGGTCAGCATCTGACCGCGGAACAGCTCGGCGTCGGCGGCGCTGGCGGGGGCGGTCGAGACCCGTTTGAACAGGGCCTCGGCCTCCGCCTTCGACAGGTCGGCGGTGAAGGCTGTCGGGTGGCCGTGGTCGGTCGAGGTGGCGCCCATCTCGATGAAGAAGGCTCGGCGGTCGCGCAGGGCCTGCAGGTAGCCTTCCCACGACAGCGTATCGCGACCGGTCTGTTCAGCCAGAACCGTCAGATTATCGCGGAAGCCCTCGTAGTCGGGGTCCAGCACCGGGTCTGGGCGATAGGCGGTCAGCACCCGCCCCTTCCAGCCCGAGGCCTTGATGGCCTTGTGGTGCTCCAGCGTGTCGAGCGGGCTTTCCGTCGTGGTCAGCACCTCGATGTTGAAACGGTCGAACAGGGCGCGCGGCTTGAAGGCCTCGGTCTTCAGCGCCGCGTCGATGACGTCATAGTAGTGGTCCGCCGTCTCGGCCGACAGGCGCACGTCGATGCCGAAGGCCTCGGCATAGACCCAGTCATGCCACATCCGCGACGGCGTCCCCCGGAACAGGTGATAGTTCTCGGCGAAGCGGCGCCAGATGGTGCGCGGATCGGTCTCGACCGCCCCCCCGTCGACGCGGGGGACGCCGAGATCCTCCATTGCCATCCCCTGGCTGTGCAGCATGCGGAAGACATAGTGGTCGGGTGTGATCAGCAGTTCCGCCGGGTTGGCGAAGTTCTCGTTGCCCGCGAACCAGCTGGGGTCCGTATGGCCGTGCGGACTGATGATCGGCAGCCCCTTCACCTCGGTGTAGAGACGGCGCGCGACGGCGCGCGTGTCGGCGTCGGCCGGGAACAGACGGTCAGGATTGAGGCGAAGCGGCTGGATCATGCGCAAACTCGAATCTGGAATACAGACGGACGAGGGGTCGATCGGGAGCGGGTCGATTCTCGCCCCGGTTCAGGCGCGACTGCGAGCGTCGGCATGGTCGCCTCCCCGTTCGCCGCCCACGGGCGGACCGGTCGGTTGGATTTTCTTCAGGCGCAGTCTCGTGTTGCAGCAATGGCACGACCGACGTTCGTCGTCGTCTTGCCACACGTCAGAAACTGTGCGTAGCTTTATATGACACCGGTGGCACAGGCTGACAAACGCCAAATGACACCGGTTCCCGCGATCGCGGAGCTGGAACGGGGGCGCACGATCCTCGAAAGGCACAACTGGGAGGAGGACATTGATGACCCACCACGCTACCCGTGCGCGCTATGCGCTGACCCTCGGCGCCTCGCTGGGCGCCCTGACACTGGCGCTGGCCGGAACCGCTCAGGCGCAGGCCGCTGGTCCGGCCGCGGAAAAGGACGCCACGACCGTCGACGAGATCGTCGTCACCGGTTTCCGCGCCAGCCTGCAGAACGCCCTGAACATCAAGCGTCGCGAAGCGGGCGTCGTCGACGCCATCTCGGCCGAGGATATCGCCGACTTCCCCGACACCAACCTGGCCGAGTCCATCCAGCGCATCCCCGGCGTGTCAATCGACCGTGACGCCGGCGAAGGCCGCTCGATCACCGTGCGCGGCCTGAGCTCCGAGTTCACCCGCACGCGCATCAACGGCATCGAGGCCCAGGCGACGACCGGCGCGACCGACTCCTCCGGCGGCGTGAACCGCGGACGCGGCTTCGACTTCAACGTCTTCGCCTCCGAGCTCTTCAACAACATCACGGTCCGCAAGACCGCCTCGGCCGAGGTCGAGGAAGGCTCTCTGGGCGCCACCGTCGACCTGCGCACGGCGCGCCCGTTCGACTATCCGGGCTTCACCGCCGTCGCTTCGGCGCAAGGCGGCTACAACGACCTGTCCGAGCAATGGAGCCCCCGCTTCGCCGGCCTGATCTCCAACACCTGGATGGACGGCAAGTTCGGCGCGCTGCTGTCGCTCGCCTACAGCGACAAGAGCTCCATCGAAGAAGGCTTCAGCTCGGTGCGCTGGGGTCCCGCCAATGGCGACAACGGCTTCCAGAACCCCGCCGCCCTGCCCGGCGGTTCGGCGGCAGCCGGCGGCTTGTTCCACCCCCGCATCCCGCGTTACGGCCGCCTGAGCCATGAGCAGGAACGCCTGGGCGCGACCCTGTCGCTGCAATGGCGCCCGTCGGACGCCACCACCGTCAGCCTGGACGGTCTCTACTCCAAGCTCGACTCGACCCGGAAGGAAAACTTCCTCGAAGCCTGGTCGCTGAGCCGCAACGCCAGCCAGGGCGGCAAGCCGCAGGTCGACATCGTCGAAGCCATCGCCGATCCGAAAACCGGCGAACTGGTCTTTCTACGTCTCGACGACATGGACATGCGCACCGAGGAACGCTTCGACATCCTGAAGAGCGAGTTCTCGCAATACACCCTGGAAGTCGCACACGACTTCTCGGACAGCGTGCGCTTCAAGGGCGTGGCCGGCCGCTCCAAGTCCGAGTTCGGCAACCCTCTGCAGGTCAACGCCATCATCGACCACCAGAACGGCGCTGGCTGGTCGATCGATTTCCGTGAAAACCGCAACCTGCCCAAGATCGTCTATGGCTTCGACGTCACCGACCCGAACCAGTGGACCATCACGGGTCCGGCGGGCGCGCAGCCGCTGTCCGAACTGCGCATCCTGTCCAGCTCTCAATCCAACACCTACACCACCTTCGAGGGCGGGTTCGAGTTCGACATGGATGATCGCCTGACCCTCAAGGTCGGCGCCAGCTATAAGGAATATCAGTCCGAAGGTTCGGGGTACGCCCGCGCCACCAACACCGCCCCCGCCATGCCGGCCGGGACCTCGATCGGCAGCCTCACCTATCTGCTCGACGGTTTCGGCAAGAATCTGGACCTGCCTGCGGGCTCGGCGACGGCCTGGATCTCGCCCAACCTCGACGCGATCATGAAGGCCTATGGGGCCGATTGCCTGTGCAACACCAACGTGCCGGGCGGCGACTTCCGCCTGCTGGGCCTCGAGAACGGGTCCACGGCGCTGGGCAACTGGCGCGACGTGACGGAGAAGGACACCGGTCTGTGGGCCCAGTTGGACTGGAACACCGAGTGGGCCAGCATGCCTGTCCGCGGCAACTTCGGCGCGCGCTGGGTCAACACCGAGATCGAGGCCGCCGGCTATTCCGCCCTCAGCGGCGTGACCACCCGCGTCACCGACTCCAACAACTATGATGACATCCTGCCGTCGCTGAACGTCTCGATCGAACCGATCGAAGACGTCATAGTCCGCTTCGGTGCCGCTCGCGTCATGGCGCGTCCGCCGGTCACCAGCTTGGTGCCGGTGTTCGCGCTGAGCGCTGCGAACGCTGCCAACCGCACGGCGTCGCTGGGCAACGTCAACCTGGATCCCTACCGCGCAGACACCTTCGACCTGTCGCTGGAGTGGTACTTCGCACCGGAATCCCTGCTGTCGCTGGCGCTGTTCTACAAGGACATCTCCACCTATGTTCAGACCACCCAGCAAACGCTGACCTACGCAGAACTGACGGCCATGAACCCGGCGGCCTTCCCCGCCGCCGCCGACCGGCCGCCTTCGGATCAGTACGTTTTCAGCACGCCGACCAATACGCCGGGCGGCCCGCTGAAAGGCTTCGAGATCAGCTATCAGCAGCCCTTCACCTTCCTGCCAGGCGCCTTCTCGAACCTGGGCGTGCAGGCCAACTTCACGCACGTCGAGTCGGAGATCAATTACTGCACGACGGCGGCTTGCACCGTCTTTGTCACGGCGAACCTGGTGAACCTGTCGCCGGACGCTTGGAACGCCACGCTGTACTACGACGACGGTCGCTTCAACGCCCGCGTCTCGGCCGCCTATCGCGACACCTATTATCAGCAGGTCCCGGCGGCCAACGGCGGCACGCGCGGCATCGCCGTCACCGGCAAGACCGAGACGCTCAGCATCGACGCTTCGGCTTCGTTCAGCGTCACCGACCAACTGTCGCTGTCGGTCGAAGGCATCAATCTGACCGACGAGCCGAACCGCCAGAACCACAGCGAACTCGATGGCGTGCGCGACAGCACCTACGTCTATCACCACACGGGCCGCCAGGTGTTCGTGGGCGCTCGCTACAAGTTCTGACCAAGCTTCCACCGCACTCCTGAGCGGTGAACTGGGCGCCGGCGATCTGATCGCCGGCGCCTTTTTTTTGGGGCCAGGACAGGTCCGACGCGCCCGGAATGCGACCATCAGACGATGAACGACGTTATGGCGTTTGGCCGCCGACCTTGGCAGGATCGCGGGCCATCCCCTGAGGGCGGAGCGACGATGGCGGACGGGCGGAACAGGCGGCGATCAGCAGCAGCGCAGACTTTCGCGCTCGTCCTGCCGAGCTTGCTCGCCGCCTGCGTCGCGGGACCGGACTATCGTTCGCCCGCCGTCGCCGTTCCCGCCGAGTTTTCGCAGACCGCGCCGTCAGGCGAACCGCAAGGACTGTGGTGGCGCGGTTTCGGCGACCCCTTGCTGGACCGGCTGATCACCGAAGCCCTGGCCGCCAATCTGGACCTGCGTCAGGCCGCGCTTCGGGTCGAAGAGGCCCGTCATCAGGCCCGGATCGTCGGGGCCGCCGGTCAGCCGACCGTGTCGGCCATGGCGCAGGACAGCTACACTCGCCTCAGCAAGACCACGTCTTTCGCCGCCCTGCTGGGCGGTTCGGCTACGCCCGGATCAGGACCAATCGGCGCGCCAGGGACGACGTTCGACACCTATCAGGTCGGATTCGACGCCTCGTGGGAGCTCGACCTGTTCGGCGCAAACCGGCGCGCGGTCGAGGCGGCGGAGGCCCGCACCGGGGCAGCAGCCTGGAGCCTGCGTGACGCCCAAGTCGTCCTGACCGCCGAGGTCGCGCGCGGCTATCTGGACTATCGGGCGCTGGACCGGCGGATCGCCATCGCCGATCAACTGCTGGCCGCCCGTGCCGAGGCGCTGGACTTCAATCAGGTCCGCCGCCGCAACGGTCTGACCACCACCCTCGACGAGCGCCGCGCCGAACGCGACACCGCCGCCGCCGGCGCCGCGCGTCAGGATCTGATCGCCCAGAGGACCGGTCAGGCCCACGCCCTGGCCGTCCTGCTGGGCCGCCCGCCGCTGGGACTGACCGCCGAACTGAAAGCCGCGTCGGGCGAAACGAGCGCGCCGCGCGACATCCCGGTCGGCCTGCCGTCCGAGTTGCTGTTGCGGCGACCGGACCTGCGCGCGGCGGAACGCGATCTGGCCGCCGCCACGGCCGACATCGGCGTCGCCGCCGCCGACCTCTATCCGTCGATCAGCCTGACCGGCGCGGTCGATCTGGTCTCGGGATCGCTCCGCAGGCTCCTCTCAGGCGACAGCCTTCAGACCACGGCGGCCGCCGGCCTGGCCCTGCCCCTGCTGGACGGCGGACGACGGCGCGCGACGCTGGCCCTGAAGCGGACCCAGGCGCAGGAGGCCCTGCTGGCCTATCGGGGCGCGGTGCTGACCGCCCTGAAGGACGTGGAGGACGCCCTGACCCGGCTGTCGGCCGACCGCAGCCGCGAGGGTCAGTTCCGCGCGGCGGAAGACGCCGCTCGCGACGCCGTGGCCACGACCCAAGCGCAGCGCAACGCCGGTCTGGCGACGGGGCTGGATCTTCTCACGGCCCAGGCCTCGCTGCTGAGCGCCGCCGACGATCTGGCGCAGGCGCAGGCGGCGACGGAGCGGGACGTGGTGGCGCTCTACAAGGCGCTGGGCGGCGGCTGGGACGACCGCCGCATCGAAGACCCAGGAGGACGCTAGGTGGCCAAAACTCTCGAACGCGCTCACAACCTTCCCCGCCGGACGCTTGTCATCGCCCTGATCGTCGGCGGGGCGGTCTGCGCCTTGATAGCCTGGGGGGTGATCAGCCGCCAGCATCGCGGTCCGCCCGTCTTCACCGGCTATGTGGTCGCCCGCAACCTCTATATGGCCGCGCCGACGGCCGGAACCATCGTCGCCCTGAGCGTGGAGCGCGGTCATCGGGTGGAGGCCGGGGCGCCCCTGTTTCGCATCGACCCGACCTCTCTGGGCGCCCGCGCCGATCAGGCCGCCGCCCAGGTCAACCAGAGCGAGGCCTCGCTGGCCGCCGACGCCGCCGCGCTGGATAAGGCCCGCGCCGACCTGGCCGCCGCCCAGGTCGAGTTCGATCGCACCGTGTCGGACCTCAACCGCTATCTCGCCGCCGAACGCGAGAAAGCTGGATCGGTCGCCGCCCAGCAGATCGATCAGGCCCGCACGGCGGCCGTCACCGCTCAGCGACACCGCGACGCCGCGGCCACCGATGTCTCCGCCGCCACGGCCCGTATCGCCGCCAGCCGCGCCCAGATTCTGGGCGGTCGCGCCGGCGTGGTCGACGCCCGTCGCCAGCTCAGCCAACTGTCCCCCACAGCCCCTGTCGCCGCGCGGGTCGAGGACGTCATGTATCAGGTCGGCGAATGGGTCGAAGCCAACGCCCCCATCGTCAGTCTGGTCCCCGATGGCCAGGTCAAGGTGCGCTTCTACGTGCCCGAGGCAATGGTGAACGCCTATCGTCCCGGCGCTGCGGTCGCCGTCGGCTGCGACGGCTGCCCAACCGGGATGACCGCGCGCGTCGACTATGTCGCCAACCGCCCCGAATACACGCCGCCGATCATCTACAGCCTGGCCACCCGCGACAAGCTGGTCTTCCTGGTCGAGGCGGTCCCGTCCGCGCCGCGTAGCCTGACGCCCGGCCAGCCCATCGACGTCAGGCCCGCGAGCACGCCGGGACGCGAAAAGCGATGACGCGCGCCATCGACGTCCGGGGGCTGAACAAGTCGTTCGGCGACAAGCGTGTGGTGCGCGACGTCTCCATCGCCGTGGACGAGGGACGGATCACCGGCTTCCTGGGTCCCAACGGCTCGGGCAAGACCACCACCCTGCGCCTGCTGTGCGGCCTGCTGACCCCTGACAGCGGCGAGGGCGAGGTGCTGGGGCTGAACTTCCGCACCCAGAGCGCCGGGATCAAGCGACAGACCGGCTATATGACCCAGCGGTTCTCGCTCTATGACGACATGACGATCAGCGAGAACCTGATCTTCGTGGCCCGGGTCTATGGGCTGGACGACCGCGCCGGTCGTGTGGATCGCGCGTTGGAACGACTGGGCCTGGCGGATCGCCGCACCCAGTTGGCGGGCGCCTTGTCGGGCGGCTGGAAGCAGCGCCTGGCCCTGGCGGCGGCGACCCTGCACGATCCCCGCCTGCTGCTGCTGGACGAACCGACCGCCGGGGTCGATCCCAAGGCCCGACGCGAGTTCTGGGACGAGATTCACGAACTGGCTGCGGGCGGCCTGACCGTTCTGGTCTCCACCCACTACATGGACGAGGCCGAGCGCTGTCATGACATCGGCTACATCCTGCACGGCGAGTTGATCGCGCGCGGCACGGGCCAGGAGATCGTCAACCGGTCGCACCTGATCACCTTCAACGGCGAAGGCCCCGACATCGACCATCTGGCGCACCAACTCGCCGCCCAGGAAGGGGTGCTGAGCGCCTCGGCCTTCGGCGCCGCGGTCCATGTCAGCGGCGTCGATCGCGCCGCGCTGGAGCAGGCCCTCGCCCCCTATCGCAAGCCGCCCTATCATTGGACCGAGGTCAAGCCGTCGCTGGAAGACGTCTTCATCCAGCTGATGGGCGATCAGCACGACGATCGGTATGCTGCATGACCGGCGCCTTGCTCAGAATCTACGCCGTCCTGTCCAAGGAGTTCACCCAGCTCAGCCGGGACCGGATCACCTACGCCATGATCCTGATGATGCCGCTCGTGCAACTTCTGCTGTTCGGATACGCCATCAATACGGACCCGCGGCACCTGCCGGCGGCGGTCTTCTCCACCGACCACAGCTCAACCGCAAACGCCGTCGTCGCGGCCATGGAGCGCACCAGCTATGTCGACGTCCGCTATCTGCCCCACTCGGAAAGCGAGATGGACGACCTGCTGCGGCGCGGCCAGGTCATGCTGGGCCTGACCATCCCGCCCGACTTCACCGAACGCGTGCTGAAGGGCGACAAGGCCCAGGTCCTGGCCGAGGTGGACGCCTCTGACCCCGTATCGGCCGCCGGCGCGCTCGGCGCCGTGGCCGCCCTGCCCGCCAATGCCCTGGACCGGCAACTGGTCGGCGCTGCGGCCAAGCCGTCGCCTTCGCCGCCCTTCGAAGTGGTGATCCACCGCCTCTACAACCCCGACAACATCACCGCCTACAATATCGTCCCCGGCCTCCTCGGCACCATCCTGTCCATGACTTTGGTGATGATGACCGCCATGGCCGTGACCCGTGAGCGCGAGCGCGGCACGATGGAGGCTCTGCTGTCGACCCCCGCCACGCCCATCGAGATCATGATCGGCAAGCTGACGCCCTATGTGCTGGTCGGCGTGCTGCAGACGACCGTCATCCTGTCGGTGGCGCGCTTCCTGTTCCACGTTCCGATGGCCCAGACCCTGGCGGGCTGGTTCGCCCTGACCTGCGGGGTGGCGCTGTTCATCCTCGGCAATCTGGCGCTCGGCTATCTGATCTCGACCCTGGCCAAGAGCCAGCTTCAGGCCATGCAGATGTCCTTCTTCTACATGATGCCGTCGATCTTCCTGTCCGGCTTCGCCTTTCCCTTCTACGGCTTGCCGCAATGGGCCCAGCACATCGGCGAGGTTCTGCCCGTCACCCATTTCCTGAGGATCGTGCGCGGCGCCCTGCTCAAACAACAGACCCTGGCGGACATGGGCCCCAACCTGCTGGCCCTGGGCCTGTTCGTCATGATCATTTCCGGCCTGGCCCTGGCGCGATCCCGCACCACCCTGGACTGACGGCCCGAACCGATCAAACTATCGCGCATAGAAAGATCGAGGCCGCTCGCGACGGCTTTCAATGACTGAGCCGTTCAACCCAAAGATCGACCAGACAGGTGTTCGCCCATGCCTTCATCGTCCGACGCGCGCATGGCCGCCGCCATCGCCCTGACCCGCTTTGGCCTGGGCGCCGGACCGGGCGAGATCGACGCCGTCGCGAGCGATCCGCGCGGTTGGCTGACCGGTCAGATTCGCACCGAGGGCGCACCGAATCCGGCGGGCGAGTTCCAAGCCTCCACCGATCGGGTTCAGACCTTCCTCGCCTATCAGCGCGCCGCCCAAGGCGCGCGTCAGGTCCGCCGGGCGAACCAGGCCGAAGCCCCCCAACCGACCAGGGCCGCAGGCGGCGAACAGGAGACGCCCGCCGCCCAGGCCGCCTTTGCCGCACAGGGCCAGGGCCGGCGCGAACTGGCCATGGATACGGCAAGGGAGTTCCTGGCTCGATCCCAACTGGGCGCAACGACGAAGGCGGGCTTCGCCGAACGCTGGGCCCTGTTCTGGGCCAATGCCTTCACTGTTTCCTCGACCAAGTTTCAGGCCGCCGTCTTCATGGGCCAGTATGAGCGCGAGGCCATCCGGCCGCACGTCTTCGGCCGTTTCGAGGACCTGGCGGTCGCCGCCGAAACCCATCCGGCGATGCTGCTCTATCTCGATCAGGCCCAGTCGATCGGCCCCAACAGCCCGGCGGGCGAGCGGCGCCAGGCCGGTCTGAACGAAAATCTGGCGCGCGAGATCATGGAACTGCACACCGTCGGCGCCGACGGCGGCTATTCTCAGGGCGACGTGACCGAGTTCGCCCGGTCCCTGACCGGCTGGTCGATCGCCAACGGCCGGGACGGCGGCGAGGTCATGAGGGCCGGCATGAGACGGGGCCAGGGCGCCCGACGCCAGGCGGCTCTGGCCGGAGAAGCCGGCGAGAAGGGCTTCGTCTTTCGACCGATCGTCCATGAGCCCGGCGCCCGCACGGTGATGGGCAAGCGCTACGCCGAGGGCGACGCCGAACAGGGCAAGGCCGTCCTGCGCGATCTGGCCAACCGGCCGGAGACGGCGCGACGTCTGGCCCGCAACATCGCTCGCCATTTCGTCGCCGACGATCCGCCGCCCGCCCTGGTCGGACGGCTGGAGACCGCCTGGATGGGCTCGCGCGGCGATCTGGCCCAGGTGGCCAAGGCCCTAATCGAGGCGCCCGAGGCCTGGGCGCCGCGACCGGAGAAGATCAAAACTCCGTACGAATTCGTCGTCTCGACCCACCGCGCCCTCGGCACGCGGCCGCAGCGCCCACAGCCCCTGCAGCAGGCGCTCCAGCAGATGGGCCAGCCCGCCTTCCAGGCCCCCTCGCCCGAAGGCTGGCCGGATACGGCGGACGACTGGGCTGGGCCGGACGCCCTGGTCAAGCGGTTGAACTGGGCCAAGGGCGTCGGCGACGCCGCCCAGATCGCAGACCCGAACATCGTGGCCGCCGCCGCCCTCGGTCCGCGCCTCGGCGAACGCAGCCGCCTGGCGGTGGCGCGCGCCGAAAGCCGCGCCGAAGCCCTCACCCTCCTCCTCATGTCGCCGGAGTTCCAACGCCGATGACCGACGCCCTCCGCATCGACCGCCGCCTGCTGCTGGGAGGCCTCGGCGCCGGCATCGGCCTTGCCTATGCCGGTCGCGCCGCCGCACAGCCCTCCGCAGGACGGCCCAAGCTGGTCATGATCATCGCGCGGGGGGCCATGGACGGCCTGTCGGTGACGGTCCCCTATGGCGACGCCCGCTACCGCGAACTGCGCGGCGCCCTGGCGATCCCCGAGCCGGGTCAGGCGAACGGCGCCCTGGCGCTGAGCGACGGCTTCGGCCTGCATCCCTCGCTCAAGACCCTGCATGACCTCTACGGCGCCGGCCAGATGCGCTTCGCCCCTGCCGTGGCGCTTCCGGTGCGGGTGCGTTCGCACTTCGACGCCCAGGACGTGCTGGAAAACGGCGGCGAGACGCAGCGGTCGCAGTCCGACGGCTGGCTGAACCGCGCCTTGGTCGCGGCCGGCGGCGCGGGCGGCCTGAAAGGTCTGTCGATCGGCGCCCAGACGCCCCTGATCCTGCGCGGCGCCGCCGAGACTTCGAGTTGGGCCCCCGGCGGTCAGATCAAGGGCGAGGACCGGATCTCCAGCCTGCTGCAGGACCTCTACGTCGAGGATCCGATGCTCGGCCACAATCTGGCGCGCGGCCTGGAGACCGAGGCCCTGGCAGGCGCCATGGGCGACGGGACCGCCCCGCTGCGCCGCAACAACGTCGCGGGACTGGGTCTGGCGGCGGCGCGGCTGATGACCGGCGATCAGGGGGCAGACGTCGTGGCCCTGTCGGTCGACGGCTGGGACACCCACGCGCGTCAGCTGGGCCAGCTTCAGCCTCGGCTCGAGGGGCTCGACGCCCTGATCGGCGGACTGAAGACGGGTCTGGGCGGCGAATGGAACCGCACCATCCTGATCGTCGCCACCGAGTTTGGGCGCACCGCCCGCGCCAACGGCACCCAGGGCACCGATCACGGCACGGCCTCGTCCCTGTTGCTGGCCGGCGGCGCGGTGAAGGCGGGCGGTCTGATCGGCGACTGGCCGACCCTGGCCGAGAACCGTCTGTTCGAGAACCGCGACCTAGCCCCGACCCTAGACGTGCGCTCGGTGTTCAAGGGCGTGCTGCGCGATCACCTGGGCGTGGACCGGGCGGCGCTGGACGAAAAGGTCTTCCCCGGCAGCGCCGCCGAGGCCCCGACGCTGGCTGGTCTGGCCTGAGCCCCGTACGGCGCTCAGGAAGCGTCGCGGCCCGAGACTTCCGTCGGAGCGAAGGTGAAGAGTTCCAGCGCGCGCTGTTCTGCCAGTTCCCGCACCCGCCCGAACGGCATGTCGTATTCGGGACGGAACGGAAAATGAGCCGATATCACGGTCGCTTCGTCCGTGAACTCGGCGCTTACACGCCATTCCAGAGGGTCAAGCTTCAGGGAGCTCAGTCGGAAGGCCGGTTTCATAATGGGTCCTCTCTGGATGCCCATTTGAAACGGTCGAACCGACGCCTGGCTCCACTGGGGCGTGGATCTGTGCAGGCGGTTTGCAGAGTGCGCCCGGATCACGTCAAATGCCGCCCAGTTGAATCACTGGGGGCTTTTAATATGAAACGTCTGCTCGTCGGCCTGTCGGCCCTTTGCATCGCCACGCCGGCGCTCGCTCAGCCGGTGGATCGCGTCGCGATCAACGGCATCATCGATCAGGGGCTGAACCACAGCGAGGTGATGCAGACCGCCGCCTATCTGACCGACCGGATCGGCGGGCGGATGACCAACTCGCCGCAGATGCGCCAAGCCGAGCAATGGAGCCAGCAGCGCTTCCGCGACTGGGGTCTGTCGAACGTCCGCGCCGAAGGGTTCGAGTTCGGACGCGGCTGGTCGATCGTCCGCTCCAGCGCCCGCATGACCGCCCCGCGCGCCATCGAACTGCGCGCCATTCCAGTGGCCTGGACGCCCTCGACCAACGGGACCATCAACGCCGGCGTCGTCGTCGCCCCGATCAGCAAGGTCGAGGACTTCGACAAATGGCGCGGCAAGCTGACGGGCAAGATCATCATGCTGTCCCGACCGGATACCGGATCGGAGCCCTCCGAGCCGGCCTTCCGTCGCTGGACCGACGCAGAACTGCGCGACCGCAACACCTACGTCCAGCCGCAGTATTCCCCCGCCGCAATCGAACGTCAGTTGAAGACGGCCGATTTCACCGCCCAACTCGACGCCTTCTTGGTCGAGCAAGGAGCCCTGGCCTGGGTGAAGATGTCCCAGCGCGACGGCGGCCTGCTGCATGGCACGGGCTACACCTATCAGGTCGGCGCCACGCCCAAGCTGCCGGGCATGGAGATCGCCGCCGAGGACTATCGCCGCCTCGCCCGCCTGGCCCTGACCGACACCCCGCCGATGCTGGAACTGCTCAGCGAGGTCCAGTTCCACGACGACGACGTCAACGCCTACAACATCCTGGCTGACATTCCCGGCACGGACCGCTCCGGCGAATATGTCATGGCCGGCGCCCACCTCGACAGCTGGGTCGCCTCCGACGGCGCCCAGGACAACGCCGCCGGCAGCGCGGTCGTCATGGAGGCCGCCCGCATCCTGACGCAGCTGGGCGTGAAGCCCAAGCGCACCATCCGTTTCGCCCTGTGGAACGGCGAGGAACAGGGCATCCTGGGCTCGCTGGCCTATGTGGACCGCTATCTGGCCACGCGTGCGCCGTCGTCGGACCCGGCGCTGGCCGCCCTGCCCAACAACCGGACCTGGCGGAACCGTTGGCCGGTCGAACCGCGCCCCGGCTATCGCAACCTGGTCGCCTACTTCAATCTGGACAACGGCTCGGGCAAAATTCGCGGCATCAACGCCGAGGGCAATGTCGCCGCCGCCCCCGTCTTCCAGGAATGGCTGGCCCCCTTCGCCAGCATGGGCGCGACCACCGTCTCACTTCGGCCCTCGGGCGGCACCGACCACGTCTATATGCAGACGGTCGGCGTTCCTGGGTATCAGTTCATCCAGGACCCGCTCGACTATAACAGCCGCATCCATCACACCAGCCTCGACAGCTATGACCACCTGAAGCCCGAAGACCTGCGTCAGGCGGCGGTGATCCTGGCCAGCTTCCTGCTGAACGCAGCCAACCGCGACGCGCCCCTGCCGCGCATGCCCCTGCCGACCCAGCCCGCGCCCAGCGATCCGTTTGAGTATCCCGCAGCCGACTGACCTCAGACCGGTCGGCGCGGCGAAGCCATGATCAAGGAAAAGCTGGCCACTCCGCGCAGGCGGGGTGGCCAGCAGATCGTCTCGCGTCGTCTGCTCCCCCTCAAGCCGTCACGTGAAGGACACCTCGGCCGTCACGGCGGCATGGCGTCGCGCGATTTCGCCTCGCCCCACCGTCATCTGGGTCGGCCGCAGTTGTTCGATCGCCACCGGATGAGGCAGCGGCTCCAGGTTCTTGATCACGGGGTCCGCTCCGACTCGTTCTCCAAGGCGACGATCGCATCATCGACGCTGTAGCTGCTGCGCGCCTGAAGTCCGGTAACGCCCGACGCCGCCATCAGGTCCCGCGCCCGGTCGTGCAGGCGGGCGAACCGCACCCTGACGCTCTGGGTCCGCATCAAGGCGTCGAACTCGATCAGGGCGTCCAGCGCGGTGCTGTCCAGGTCCATACTTTCCTCAAGGCTGAGGACGACCGCGCGGATCGCCGGTTCGTCACGCACACGGGCGGCGATGATCGCCAGGACGCGCTCGGCGTTGGCGAAGAACAGCGGCTGGGCGGGTCGCCAGATAGCGATGCGCCGGGGCAGGACGGCTTCGGGGTGGCGGGCGACGTCGACATAGTCGTGACTGCAGCCGAGGCGACCCAGTCGAGCGACGCGCGGCGTGGCGAGGCGGCTGACTAGAGCCAGCAACGACAGGCCGATCGCCACCAGCATCCCGTTCAGAACGCCCAGCGCCAGCACGGCGACCGCCGCGCCCAGAGCGACATACTGATCCCGGTCCAGCCGCCACAGACGCAGGAGAGGCGCGGGATTGAGCGACGACGAGAGCGCCGCGATCACCACGGCCGCCAGCACCGTCTGCGGCAGATAGGCGACCAGGGGCGCGCCCCAGGCGATCAGGACCGCCAGGCCGATGGCGGCGACGACGGCGGTCGCGCGCGTGGCGGCGCCGGCGGCCTCGCTGGCGGAGCCCGCCGAGAAGCCCGCCCCCACAGGCATGCCCTGCGCCAGAGCGCTGGCCAGATTGGCGACGCCCAGCGCGCCCAGTTCGCGGTTGGCCTCGACCCCATCGCCATGACGCAGGCTCATGGCCCGGATCGTCCCCCAGGACTCGGCGAACAGGATGAGCACCAGCGGCAGGGTCAATTGAACCAGACGAGAATAATCGGCCCAATCCAGGCTCGGCCATTTCGGCCACCCTGGCGCGATCTGGATCACGCCGACGACCGGCACGCCGCGCTCGGCCAAGCCAAGGACGCAGGACAGACCCACCCCGGCGACGAGAACCAGAAAGGCGCCTGGAAGAAAGGGCCAGCGCTTGAGTGTCAGCAGCACCGCCAGGGCGACGGCGCCGACAGCCAGGCTGATCCAGTTCCATGAGGGCGCTGCGAGCACCAGCCCGCCCAGCAGTCGGAAAATGTCCGGAGCCTGAACCGAAGTCCCGACCAGGATAGGCGCCTGGCGGACAATGATGGTGATCGCCAGGCCAAAGGCGAAACCGCGCAGCACGGGCCGGGAGATGAAGCCGGCGAACCCGCCCAGCCGTGCCGCCGAGGCCAACAGGAACAGCCCACCAACCATGGCGACGACCAGCGCCGCCAGGGCCGCCTTGTCCCCCGCGTCGCCCGGCATCACCGCCAGGGTGGCCGCCAGGATCGCCGCCGAAGACGAGGTCGGCGACACGATCGCAAACCGGCTTCGTCCCGCCACGGCATAGCCGAGGCATCCGGCGACGGCGGCGAAGACCCCGTGCTGGAGTTCCAGGCCCGCGATCCCGGCATAGGCGACGGCCTCCGGCAGCATCAGGCCGGCGACCGACAATCCAGCGATCAGATCGTTTCTGCGCATCCCGCCAATCTAGCGGCGCATATCTTTGATTTTTCAAGCGCCGTGGAGGTCGTGCCCCCGGGACCCTGGTCCCGGCCGCTGCCCCGTCCCCGCCTAGACCTGACAGCCCAGTTCCGCCGCAAACCGCAGGCTCTCCAGATCACGGCCCAGGGTGGCGGCGGCCAGGAGGCGTCCCCCCTGCTCGAAACGCACCGTGGCGTCGCCGCCCATTACCGAACCGTCGATCTGCAGCGCATCCCAGATCGGGGCATGACCGACGTAGTGGATCGACTGGTCGTAGTGACGGCTCCAGAAGAAGGGTGCCTCGGTCAGTTCCACGGCCTCGCCCAACATGTTCATCGCCGCGACCTGGCCCTGGCGCTCGGCCACGACCCAGTGTTCGACGCGCAGGGACGCCTCGAAGATCCGGCTCGGATAGCGGGCGATGTCGCCGGCGGCGAAGACCCCCGGCCGGCTAGTGCGCATCCTCCGGTCCACGACCACCCCGTCGTCCACCATCAACCCGGCGTCGATGGCCAGTTGGAGCCTGGGCCGCACGCCCACGCCCAGAACCACGAAATCGGCGGCCAGTCTTGAATGGTCGGACAAGACCACCGTCTGGCCATCGAAGGATTCAGCCGTGAGCCCCATATGGAATTGCACGCCCCGGCTTTCATGCAGATCCCGCACGAACTGACCGATCTGACGTCCCATGACCCGCTCCAGCGGCGCGCCTCCGGGCGCGACGACGTGGACCTCCAGCCCGCGCGTCCTCAGGGCGGCGGCGGCTTCGAGTCCGATAAAACTGGCGCCCACGATGACGACCTTCCGCCCCTGCTCCGCCGCCGCGATGATCGCCCGCGCGTCGGCCAGAGAGCGCAGGAGATGCACGTTCGCCCGGTCGAAACCGGGCGTCGGCGGCCTGACGGGCTCAGCCCCCGTGGCCAGCAGCAGGGCGTCATAGCCAATCCTTTCCCCACCGCGCCCGACCACCTCGGCCGCCTCGACATCCAGTTGCACGACCTCGAACCCCAGGCGCAGGTCGATGGCCTGTTCGGCGTAGAATTCGGCTGGCTTCAATGGAATCCAGTCCTCGGGCGCGGTCCCGGCCAGATAGTCCTTCGACAGATTGGGCCGGTCGCAAGGCGGGTCTGAGTCCACGCTTAGCAGCGTCAGCGTCCCCTGATAGCCGCGTCTCCGCAGCATCTCGACGGCGGCGAAACCGGCCGCCCCGCCGCCGACGATGACGATGCGCTTCGGATGACCTGAGCCCCCGCGCGGCGTCGGCTGCGGCGGCGGCGCCTTGGCCCGCACGAAGACCTGCTCGCCTTCGACCTCGACGGTCCAGCAATCCAGCCTGGTCATGGCCGGCGCCGCCAGCGCCTCGCCGCTGCGCAGGTCGAAACAGGCGTGGTGCCAGGGGCAGCGCACCGTGTCGCCGACCACCAGGCCTTCGGCCAGCGGGCCGCCGTAGTGAGTGCAGGCGGCGCTCACCGCCCAGAGGCCGTCCGCGCGACGCGCCAGCAGAATCGGCTCGTCGCCCACATGGCCCGCCAGCACGCCTTCCAGGGAGATCTGGGCCAGGGGAAAGCCGCGGCTGAAATCGGGGCCCGAGGCGGCGGTCTGCGACGCGTCCATGGTCTGCCTGCTCCTTGGCGCGCACGATCCGGCGCGCCGCAGATGTTCGATGCGCAACCTGGCCGAAGGTTCCCGAGAACCTTGCCGTTCGTGGCCCCTCCGACAGGGGTGAACAGAGATGAGGACCGCTGGTGCTGACCGATCAGCGCGGCGCTGCACCCATGACCTGGTTGGCAACGCGGCAGGTTTCGCCAGGGTCGCGCGGCAAGGAACGTCCCGACAGAATATCGGTCATTCTCCCATCCGCCACCGCGCGGCGACCGTTGACGACCACATGCACCATGCCCTCTGCCGGCCGCTCGGGTTCCAGATAGGTGGCCTGCGGCGAGAACCGCTCCGCATCAAATACAGCGATGTCGGCATAGGCGCCGGGCTGCAGCCTGCCCCGCCCCGCCAGCCCGAACGTCTCTGCCGTCAGCCCCGTGCTGCGATGGACAAACGCCTGCGGAGACAGAACCCCTTCGCGACGCACATAGAGGTCGTAAAGACGCGCGAAACTGGCGTAGCGACGCGGGTGACCGGCGGAAGCGTCCGAGGACGTCATGACCCAGGGCCGCTGCATGAAGGCCCGGATGTCGGCTTCCGTCTGGTTGAAGGAGGCGACTGAAGAACCGCCGGCGCGCAACACCCGGATCGCCGCTTCGACGGGGTCCGTCGTCCACAGCAAAGCCGCCTGGCCGAGGGTGAGGCCGCGCACCTCGCGCGGCGCGCCCGCCGTCAGAAGCAGGGACTCCGCCCCGCCGCGACGCCGCAGGTTGTCGGCCATTTCCTGTCGAATCCGGACGGACTGCTCGAGATCGTCAAGGCGCTGCATAAGCGCCGCCTCGCCGTCGGCCTGCGCCCATCGCGGCAGTAGCGCCGCCGCCAATGCGGTGCCGGACGCATCCCATGGATACTGATCCGCATGGACCGTCAGCCCGTCGCGCTGCGCCGCCTCGATCCGGTCGATGATCGCCGGCGCCTGACCATGAACATCCACGCCCAGAGCCTTGATATGGGCGATATGGACAGGAATGTTCGCGCCGCGCCCGATATCGATCGCCTCCTGCACCGCCGCCTCGAGGCCGGCGCCGTAAGAGGACTCGTCGCGCAGATGGGTGTCATAGATCCCGCCCCGTCGCGCCGCCTCCCGGGCCAGAGCCGTGACCTCGTCGGTCGCTGCGTAGTTCTGGGGCGCGTAGAACAGCCCTGTCGACAGCCCCATCGCGCCTTCACACATCGCCGTCGCCACAAGGGCGGCCATACGCGACTGTTCGTCGGCGGTGGGCGGCCTGTCGGTCTCTCCCATCACCTGCCGCCGTACGGTCCCGAAGCCGACGTAGCTGACCAGGTTCGGCCCGATGCCATTCGTCCCAGCCCATTCAAACATCGCGCCGACGCCGTTGTTTGACGACGTGCCGTCATTACCGACAAAAACCGTCGTCACGCCTTGCAGCAGGGCGGCCGGCAGGCTGCGTCGTCCGGCGTCAGCCGACATCAGGTCCGCCAGGTAGTGGGTGTGGGGATCAATGAAGCCCGGCGTGACCCACAGGCCGCGCGCATCAATCACCTCCCGCGCACGGCTGTCAGCAGGCGCTGCGCCAACCAGCACGATGCGATCCCCGAGCACCCCGACATCGGCCAGAACAGGCTCGCTCCGCCCGCCGTCAAAGACCAGGCCACCGCGGATCAACAGATCGAACGGTTCCTGCGCCTGGGCTCTTGAAACCGGGCTCACCGCCAGGGCGGCGACAAGCGCGGCGGCGCCGAGCGTGAAGCGTTTCATTCCGATGCCCCCCTCATGATCAGCGCGGCGCCAGGGCGTCGGCGAAGAAGACCCCGGCGCGTTCACGCACCGCCCGCGTCGCCTCGGCATTGGCCCGGACGGACTGCCGACGACGGCCCGGATCGTCGAAGCTGTGGTTGGCGCCGGGGTAGGAACGGAAAGTGATCTCCGACCCCGCCGCACGTGAGGCCGCCGTCAGATCGCGGCAACTGTCATGCGACACCTCTTCGTCCGCCGTCCCTATGTGCACCTCGATCGGCGCATAGGTCTTGTAGCCCTGACGCCGGAACCGCCCCTGAAGACCGCAGCCGGGATACATGGCGATGCCGGCGCGAAAGCCGATGCGGCGCATGTCGCCAGGCTTGTCGTCGGCCAGGGCCGCGAGAACGGTGCTGGCTCCGTTCGACCAACCCATCAAGCCGATGCGATCGTCATCGACGCCGTCGAGGTTTCGCAGGAAGCGCAGGGCACCATAGGCATCAAGAGGACGGATCGTCACCTCGTTGATGTCCGCCGGGCGGCTGGCATAGGTCCCGGCCGCGAATCCCGCCGGGTGGCCCCGCGCGCCGAAGCTGTCGACGATCAGGGCGTAGTAGCCGCGCGCGGCCCAATACTCGGCCCAGAAGCGATGGCGCAGGGTCAGGGTGCTCGCGTCATAGATCCCGTTCGCCAGCGACGAATAGGCCCCTGCCCGTCCGTGCATCAGGACGACCGCCGGCGCCCCGCCCTCGACCGGGGTGCTGGGGCGGAACAGATAGCCGACCAGTT
This sequence comes from Brevundimonas sp. 2YAF1, assembly GCF_052114745.1. Classification (NCBI taxonomy): domain Bacteria; kingdom Pseudomonadati; phylum Pseudomonadota; class Alphaproteobacteria; order Caulobacterales; family Caulobacteraceae; genus Brevundimonas; species Brevundimonas sp. 2YAF1. The sequence goes on from NZ_JBFRFI010000004.1 coordinate 267,308, forward strand.
CAGTGCGCTGCTCGTCCAGGCTTCGGAAGACGACGCGCTCGCCGCGCGCCTTGGCCGACGCCTCAAGCGTCGGCGCTGCGTCCTCCGCCTCCTGCGCCAGGACCGGAGCGGCTGCGGCCAACAGCAGGACGCCCAGTCCCGCCGCGATGCTCAGAGTTTTCATCTTGTTGCCTCTCTTCACTATTCGTCGGCGATGACCGCCTCGGCGTCCGGGCGGCGCGTGTCGGCGGCGCCCAGGCGCTGGCCGTCCTGGATGGCGATAGACTGACTGCTGCCGATGGTCTCATCGACCACGACCCTGTGACCTAGCCCCTGCAGTAGGCGAATGGTGTCGGCGCTGATCCCCGGCTCGACCAGCAGCGCGCCCGTGGCCCCATCCTGATGGACACGAGGGGTCTGGGTGGCCTCGGCGATGTTCATCCCGTGGTCGATGGCGTTGACGATCAGTTGGAACAGGGTGTTCGGAATGGTCGATCCCCCCGGCGTCCCCGTCACCAACCAGGGCTGACCATCGCGAAACACGATGGTCGGGGCCATGGTCGAGATCATTCGCTTGCCCGGCTCCATGCCGTTGGCGGTCAGCGGCCGCCCCTGAGCGTCCATCCTGCGATTGAAGGTCTTCATCTGGTCGTTGAGCAGGAAGCCCGCCCCATCGATCACCGCGCCCGAGCCGTAGGACGACCCCAGCGTATAGGTGTTGGCGACGGCATTGCCTTCCGCATCGACGACCGAGAAATGGGTGGTGTCTATGCCTTCGACCTCCCAGGGGTCCCCCGGCGTCAATCGGGTGCGCGGCAACAGGCGCACAGGATCAATCAGCGCGGCCCGCCCATCGGCGTAGGCCTGAGCGGTCAACTGGAGGGTGGGCAGTCGGCTGAAATCAGGATCACCGATGTAGCGGGTGCGGTCCAGCTGGGCCAGTTTCATGGTTTCGGCCATCAGATGCAGGGTCGCCGCCGTATTCGAGCCCGAGGCCTTCAGGTCGAAATTCTCGGCGATGTTCAGCATCTCCAGCAGCATGACCCCGCCGGCGCTGGGCGGCGGCATGGTCACGACGCGGTGGCCGCGATACTCCGTCTCCAGCGGCGTGCGCTCCAGCGGACGATACGCCCCGAGATCGGCATGGGTGATCAGGCCGCCGTGCTTGCGCATCGAGGCCACGATGCGATCCGCCACGGCGCCGGTGTAAAAGGCCCCTGCACCGCCTCGTTCGATCTGTTCCAGCGTCCAGGCCAGATCCGGCTGTCGCCATAGGTCGCCGGCGACGTAGCGCGAACCATCAGGCTTGCGGAAGACGTCCCGTCCCGCCTCCCAGCGCCCCACCATCCGCTCGGCCCAGGCGGCGGCGAAGGCCTCGTCGCGGCTCAGCGTTACGCCGTCGGCGGCCAGCCGCCGCGCCGGCTCGACGACCTGCGCCCAGGACAGCCGCCCCCATCGCTCATGCGCGTGAGCCAGGCCGGCGACCGTGCCGGGCACGCCGGACGCGCGGTAGCCGTAGCGCGCGTCTTGCGGATCGCCTCCCTCCTCGGCGAGGTAAAGCGCCGCCCGCGCGGCCTGGGGCGCCGTCGAGCGATAGTCGATGGCGTAGGTTCGGTTTTCACCCGCCACATGCACCAGCATGAAGCCGTCGCCGCCCAGATTGCCGGCCCGCGGCAGGGTGACCGCGAGAGCGAAGCCCACCGCCACCGCTGCGTCCACGGCGTTGCCGCCCTGAGACAGGATGTCAGCGCCCACCCGGCTGGCGATGGCGTTCTGGCTGACCACCATGCCCCTTTCACCGATCACCGGATGATGGATGGAGGCGTAGTTCAACAGGTCGCGCGGCTCGGCCGCGGCGGTCTGCGCGCCGGCTTCCACCGGTGCGAGCAGCGTCAGCCCCATCGCCAGAAGCGCCATAACGGCGGCTGGCCCGTCCTTCATGCGCTTGATCGCACCCTCCGTGGAACACCGCATCATTCGACGGGCCTGGCGAGGTAGGACGCCATATCCAGTTCGTCTTCCCAACGGGCGACAGTCACCGCCACGGACAGGTCGCTGGTGCAGTTCGGCACCGTGCGGATCATGTCCAGCGGCCGGTCGAACGGCAGGATAAAGCCGACGATCAGGGCAGTCTGTTCGGCGCCCAGACCGATCACCGACAGGACGGCTGCGAGCAGGAACAGCGAGGCCGAAGGCACGGGCGCCGTCCCCATCGCCACCAGGGTCGTCACCGCCATGATCGCCAGATAGTCGGTCAGGGCTAGGTCGATGCCGAACACCTGGGCCGAAAATGTCGCCAGCAGGCCGACGTAGAGCGCCGTTCCATCCATGCTCAGCGTCACGCCGATCGGCAGGACCGCGGAAGCGATCGCCGGACTGACCCCCAGATTCCTCTGCGCCACGCGCATGGCGACCGGCAGGGTCGCCGAGCTCGACGAGGTGGAGAAAGCCACCACCACCGCATCGGCGATGTCGCGGAAGAAGGGCAGGACCGGGACGCGGGCCAGGAACCGCAACAGCCCGCCATGGATCAGCAGGGTCTGGATCAGAGAGCCAAGCAGGACGCAAACCCCCAGCTTGAACACGCTGACGAAAGCGGCCGGCCCGCTGGTGCCCATCACCCAGGCGATCAGGGCGAACACGCCAAAGGGCGCCAACTCCATGACGAAATAGACGATACGCAGCATCACCGCCGCCGCGGAATCGAAGGCGGCTTTCACCGGCCTTCCCTCGTCGCCGACGACCAACAGGCCGACACCGAACAGCACCGCGAAGAAGATCACCGCCAGCACATCACCGCTGGCCAGGGCCGCCACGGGATTCAGCGGGATGATGTTCATCAGGGTGTCGCTGAAACTCTGGGCCTCGGCCACCGGCTGAGGCGCCACCCCGCTCAGGTCGACGCCGTCTCCCGGCCGGATCAGGGCGCCGACCGCCAGCCCCACGGCCGAGGCGGTCAGCATCAGGGTGAAATAGAGGAAAATCGTCTTGACCCCGACAGACCCCAGGCGGCCGGGGTCGGACATGGCCGCCACGCCCGCCACAACGGTGACGAACACCAGAGGAACGACGAGCATGCGGATCAGGCGCACGAAGACGTCGCCGATCCATTTCAGATCGACCGCCGCCTCGCCGAGCAGCAGTCCGGCGACCGCCCCCAGCACCAGTCCCAGCAGAATACGCCGCCACAGCGGGACGCCGAACCAAAGGCGCGCAACACGCGCGAGCGGTCGACGTCCCGCGCCTGTCGACGGGGAAAGAATAGACATCGGGAAACTCCCTGGACGTCGAAAATTACAAGTATCCGGCGACCCTGGCCGCCAGCGGGAACGTCGCCGAATTCGGCGACGTTCCCCTCACGCGCTTAGAAGCTCTTGCGGATCGTGGCGTACCACCAGCGACCGCGGTTCGAGTGAACGCTGCCGTTGTAGCCGAAGCGGTCGTCCGCCAGCGGCGGATCCTTGTCTTCGATGTTCCGGGCGCCCACACGAACCCGCGCGCCCCCTGCCCAGCCGTCCTTGTCGAAGGTGTATTGGACGTACAGATTGTGCGTCAGCCACTCGTCGATCACCCAATAGTCGTTGGTGCCGGTAATCGTCGCCGTGGTGTCGAAGAAGTCGCTGACATAGCTGCTGAACAGCCCCACCGACCAGGGGCCGTCGCTCCAGGTGACGGTCGACGACGCTTTCCAAGTCGGACGTCCGTTTCGGCGCAACAGATCCTCCACGCCGCCCACAGTCACGCCGGAGATCGTGCCGTTGGCCACAGCGTCCAGCAGGATCTGGTGATCCTCGCTTGCTTCCTGGAACAGCTTGGTGCGCTGGCTGACGTTCAGCGACCAGCGGAAGTTGCCGATCGGCGTGTTCCGCAGGTTGTAATACAGGCGGTAGTCGATGCCCGCCGAACTGCGGGGCTGCAGGTTCATGTAGTCGTCCTTGATGGACAACAGGGTGCCGACCGGGGCCAGGCCCGCCGCCTGACCATCGATGATTTGCTGCTCGTTCGGCGCCGCGCGGATGACGTTCGAACTCGAGCTGCCGACCTGACGCAGATAGTAATCCATTATCAGTTGGTTCGTGCCGCCCAGGATGCCGACCAGATCCGTCTGTTCGATCTGCCAGTAATCAACCGTGAAGGTCAGGTCGCCGTACCGGCGCGGCCACATTTTCGGCTCGAACACCACGCCTGCGCTGAAGTTGTCCGAATGCTCGGGCTTCAGGTTCGGATTGCCCGCACGTTGCTCGACACGCGACTCGGACGTGCAGTAATCGTTGGTGCTGGTCAGCGTCGGGATCGCTTTAATGGCCAACTGGACCGCGCAGGCGGCATAGTCGCGGCGGCTGTTCGAACGCTCAAAATCAGGCTGATGCAGTTGCAGCAGGTTCGGCGCCCGGAAACCCTTGGACCAGGACGACCGGAACATCAGCCAATCGGTGGGCCGGTAGGCCATGGCGACCTTGGGCGCTCCGACCGTGCCGAACAGCGAATAGTTCTCGACGCGTCCGGCGAGTTGCAGGTCGATCGACTTGACCCAAGGAATGTTCATCTCGGGCGAAACGACCGGGATCGCCAGTTCGGCGAAGGCGGATATGACGTTGCGCGCGCCGCTGCTGTCCGGCGTGAAGCTGACGCCCATGACGTCGCTCTGCGACTTCCCGCCGGCCAGGTCGGTGAAGGTGATCTTGCCGTCCAGGCGGTCGTCGCGATCCTCGGCGAAGGTCTCACGGCGGGCCTCGACGCCGGTCGCGAAGCCCACAGGACCGCCCGGCAACTGATAGATCTCGGGATTCGAGATCTTGAAGTCCCACAGCATCAGCTCGGTTTCGGAGACCCGCTTCACCCGCACCAGGATGCTCTTGAGCGTCTCGGCGTCATTCACGTCGAAAGCGCCATCCTTGGGACTGTTCAGATTGCCGCCGACGAACGGATTGTAGGCCGCCGGCGTGGTCATGTTGATGGCGGTCTGGAGGTTCGTCATGCTGATGCCGTCCATGACGTCGGCGACGCTCGCCTTCGAATACAGCAGGCCGGTTTCCCAGTCGAAACCGCGATGGCGGCCACGCAAGCCGCCCAGGTAGCGCGTCGTCTCGTTTTCAACGTCCACGCTGCGATAACCCAGGTCCGAGAAACGGAAGTCCTGGATTTCGACCGCCGCTCCGCCGGTCGGGAAGGCGGTCGTGCCGGTTCCCGTCACCAGCCCAGGCAACCGCGCCGTGACGCCCACGGCGCCCAACGGGTTCCAGTAAGCGGTAGGCGACATCAGCACGCGCTGGACCGCCAGCGGCGTATCCTGCTGACGCTGAGACCAGGTGTTGGCCCAGTAGTATCCAAGCTCGCCGAAGAACTCGACGCCGTTATCGAACTCATGATTGATGAAGGTGAACAGGTTGGCGCGATCCACCGCCGAGGTGATCGTCCGCATCGTGTCCAGGTCGTAGCGGAGGTTGTTGTCTTCGCTCGTGGTCGCCAGCGTCGAGTTGTCGAAACAGGTGCCGGCGATGAAACCGTTGGCCAGACAGCCCGGATTGGTGCTCGGCTGGATGTGGAAGGTGCCCGAGGCCGCGGTCAGGGTCTGACCGTCGACCTTGGTCGTCGCACCGGCCGGCTGATAGGTGGTCGGATTCAGGCGAATGCCTTCGGCCCATGCGGTGATGGTGCTGTAGGTACCGTAATCCAGTCCTTCGGCCCGACCGTTGAAGCGGGCGACTCGCCCGACCACCGTGGCGTAGTCCCGCTCCCAGATGTAGAGCGGGTCGCGGGTCAGATAATCGCCCATGACCGAGACGTTGGTCTTGCCGCGATTGAAATCCTTGCCCGCCTGGAAGTTGAAGGAATATTCCTCCATTCCGCCTTCGTCGCGGCCCATGCCGGCTTCGACGGTGAAGCCTTTGAAATTGCTGCGCAACACAGTGTTGACCACGCCCGCGACGGCGTCGGTCCCGTAAAGGGCCGCCGCGCCATCGGCCAGAACCTCGACCCGACGGATGCCCATGGTCGGGATGGCGTTGGTGTTGACCGTGGTGACCGGCACGAAGTTCTCGACCTGGGTGCCAGGGTGCAGCACCAGCCGCCGCCCGTTCAGCAGCGCCAGGGTGTTGCCTGTGCCGATCGCGCGCAGGTCGATCGAGGCGACATCGCCACGGGCGTTGTTGATGCCGCCGTTGTCGGTGTCGGCGTCATTGAAATTGACGTCGCCGTTCTGGGCGATGGCGCGGAACAGATCATCGCTGTCCGTGGCGCCGATAGCGTCGATGTCGTCGGCGTCAATGACCGTGATGGGCAGGGCTTCGTTGATGCGCGTCCCGCCGATCCGGCTGCCGACGACGACGACGTCGGCGACCTGCGCCGCGTCCGGCGTCCGGAAACGCTGACGCAGGGTGATCAGCGAACCCTGGCGGGCTGCAATCTCGAGATCGGTGCCGGCGACCAGTTGGGCGATCGCCTGTTCGACATCCATCGTCCCCGTCACCGACGGCGTCCGCGCATTCCCCAAATGCGCGGTCGGCGCCGAGATCTGCACTCCCCCCTGGCGCGCCAGTTCCAGGATCGCCTGGCTGAACGGCTGGGCCGGCACATTGAAACTACGGTCCTGCGCCTGCCCGCCCGTCGCGGCAAATAGCAAGGCTGCGCTCGCAGCGCCCGCCGTCAAACATCGTTTCCACGAATCCATAGGAATCCCCCGACCCTTACCCACAATTGAAACCTCCGTCTGAGACGGACATTTCTAAGACGCGGGGTCGGAGACTATTCCTCCAATTGTCGCTTCAGATCGTTCCGCGCCGAAGGCGAATTACATCCGGGCCGACAGTGGCGTGAAGGTTCAAACTGATCGTGACCGCTCGCACAAAGGCGACCGGATCGTCAGCCCGAAACAGCCCGGTGATGCGCAGGTCCGCCACCGCGGGATCAGCGATCTCGATCCGGGTGTCGCTGAACCTGGCAAATTCGGCGACGGCGTCGCGAAGCGTGCCGTTCTGGAAGGCGAGACGCCGGTCGCGCCAGGCCAGCGCTCGATCCACAGCCGCCGCGTCCACGGCGACTTCCTGGATCACACCCTCCTCAAGCGCGACGGCGCGGCTGGGCTCCACGCGCAGCAGAGACGCCCCGCGCGGCCGCAATTGCACTGCTGAATCAAGCGCCAGAACACTCAGCGGCGCTTGTTCGAGCCGCCTGACCACGAACCGCCCCGAACCCGCGATAATGGCCGTTCCCGCCGCCTGAACGACGAAGGGCCGACTGTCGCGTACGACTGTGAACAAGGCCTCCCCGAAGGTCAGTACGATCTCACGCGTGTCGCGACCGTAGCGGACGCTGGCCCGCGACAGGGTGTTCAGCATCATGGACGAACCGTCGTCCAGCGCGATGGTGCGGACCTCTCCCTTACGGGTCTCGAAAGATTGCGCCTTGCGCCAACAGGCGGCCATCAAGCCCGCTCCACCGACCATGCCCGCCCCAATCGACGCCGCGAGAAGGACGCGTCGATCCAGTTGCGGAATGTCCTGCAGTGCGGCACGCTCCAGATCGCCACCCGTCAGGGCCGCGGCGCGCAGACTATGCACCGCCACCGCCCGCGCCTTGGCATAGGCGCCCAATCTACGGATGTCGCCCTGTAGCCACGCGTCCAGCGCCGCCTGATCGCCAGGCGACAGCGGAGCGCGATCAAGCCGCGCGGCCCACTGGGCCGCCGCTTGGTCAATCTCCCGACTGGTCTCCCCGGCCATCAGCCCTTCGCCACCCTTTGTCCGCTCTCTCTATCCTAGACGCGAGCACCGCATCATGTCCGCCATCGGCATAGGCCGCTATCAATAAACGCAACGCTTTTGCAATATGCTTTTCGACCGTGCTTTCCGGTATGCCGGTGCGGCGCGACACCTCTTTCTGTGTCAGGCCCGAGACGCGGCTCAGGACAAACACCCTGCGTGTCTTGTCCGGCAGGCGCGCAAGCATGTCGGCGAGCAACTGCAGTTCGTTGCGTCCCGAAAGACTGTCCTCGGGCGTTATCTCGTCGATTCCGGTCTGCAGATGCTCAACCTCGGCGAGCGACGTCATAGGCACGACGTTCTTACGTCGAAGCCGATCCGCCACCACCGAATAAGCGGTGCGAAAAAAGTAGGCTCGCACGTTCTGGATATGACCAACATCCGACACGCAGGCCAGCTTGGCGTAGGATTCCTGAATGATGTCGTCGATGTCGGCGTGCAGGTAACGACCACGCCGCAGCCAGCCACGCACCACAGGCTCATGCGGCATCACATGCGTCGCCAGCCAAAGCGCCGTTTTATCAGAAACCCCCATATGCGGAACCATGCAGCAAAGGGCGAAACGTGACAAGATTGCAGCAATAAAGTAACGATATTCAGACCTGCGCTAGGGGAGCCCCTTCAACCGGCCGTCGCCTTTTCTGCGCTAACGGTCACGATCACGATCACGGCGGCACCCACGGTCGCCTAGGTGTCGAAGCTATGAAGGTTGTTCACCCGGGGTTGGGCTGAGAAGCTGGGGTTGCAAAGCACCAACCTCAACCGAAGAGCTCCCCGGATGAACGTGCACAAGAATGCCCGGCTGACGCCGTCGGGTCGAGCCTTGCTGGCGG